>DWZY01000194.1 GCA_019117325.1 Candidatus Brevibacterium intestinigallinarum | reverse complement strand
ACCTCGGCCGCCTCGTCCGCGGCCTTCTTCTTCGCACCGCGGCGGCGGCCCAGGGGCTTGAGGGTCGAGGTGGTCCGGCCGGAGGCGACGAGGTCGTCCTCGGCGGAGGAGTCCTGCGTGCTGGGCGCGGGGGCGCCGTCGACGAGGCGGCGGTAGGCGCTCACCAGGCGCTCGGGGATCCGGCGCACCGGCGTCGCGGTGAGGATGAGGAGGGAGAACAGTCCCAGCAGGGTCAGCAGCGGGACCGCGACGTAGACCGTCGTCGCTGCGACCAGCGGCGAGGAGGCGACGTAGCCGATCGCGCCGCCGCCGTTCACCATCGCCTCGCGGGAGTTCACGAAGCCGGGCACGCCCGCTGCGATGTGCGCGAGACCCGCCGCAGAGACGAGGAGCGCGCAGACGCCCACGAGGATGCGGTTGTTGCCGCGCGTGTCCTCGCCGCGCAGGAAGAGCCGGATCGCGTAGGCCAGCAGGACGAGCGGCAGCGCGAGTGCCACGCGTCCGAAGGTGCCCTCGACGACGGCGCGCACGCCGTTGCCGACGGCACCGGGCACCTGCCACCACTCGAAGGCGGCGACGACGATGGCGAGCGCGAGCAGCGCGAAGCCGGTGCCGTCGCGGCGGACGGGTGCGTCTGCGGTCTCGTCGGGGTCGAGGGTTCGCCTGGTCCGGTCTCCGGCCATGTGAGCCACTCCCATCCATGCTCCGGTGAGGAGGTTGCCCCGGCCGGATGCGTCGTCGGATCCCCCGGACGGAGTGCGCGCGGCGGAGGTCCGCCCCTTCCCGCGAGAGGTCGGTGAGGCCTTCGCGGTCGTCGAGGACCTGCGTGCGCGACCTGTGCTGGCGGGGGAAGTCGTACTGGTCGCCATGGTCCCCATGGTATTCCCAGGGACCCGTCCCGCGTGGGATTCGGCCCGGTCGGCGTGTGGGGCGGGCTGCCGCCTCACGCGCTAGGCTCGTGCAGACCACGTCCTCCAGCACCTGAGGTCTGCCGATGCATCACCCGTCCACTCCCTCATCCGGCACCGCGTCCTCCCCCGGCGCCTCGCCCCGGGTCGGCTTCGACCGCGAGCGCTACATCGCCCTCCAGTCCGAGCACATCCGGGCCCGGCAGCGCAGCATCGGCGGGCGCCTGTACCTGGAGATGGGCGGCAAGCTGTTCGACGACCTCCACGCCTCGCGCGTCCTGCCCGGGTTCGCACCGGACACGAAGATCGCGATGCTCGAGCAGTTGCGCGACGAGCTGGAGATCGTCATCGCCGTCAACGCGCGGGACCTGCGCCGGAACAAGGTGCGCGCGGACCTGGGCATCACGTACGAGGACGAGGTGCTGCGCCTCGTCGACTCCTTCCGCTCCCGCGGCTTCCTCGTGCAGACCGTGGTCCTCACCCAGCTGGACGATGCGGACGAGACCGGCAACGGCTTCCGCGACCGCCTCGAGCGCCTGGGTCTCACGACGGTCCGGCACAGGACCATTCCGGGCTACCCCACGGACGTCACCCGGATCGTGGGCGAGGACGGATTCGGCCGCAATGAGGCGGTCGAGCCCTCGCGCGACCTCGTCGTGCTGACGGCGCCCGGCCCGGGCTCCGGCAAGCTCGCCACGTGCCTGTCGCAGATCTATCACGACCACGCGCGCGGGATCCGGTCCGGCTACGCGAAGTTCGAGACGTTCCCGGTGTGGGACCTGCCCCTGGAGCACCCCGTCAACCTGGCGTACGAGGCCGCGACGGCGGACCTCGAGGACCTCAACGTCATCGATCCCTACCACCTGCGCGCGTACGGGCAGCAGGTCACCTCGTACAACCGCGACGTCGAGGTGTTCCCGCTGCTCACCGGCCTCCTCGAGCGGATCGACGGGAGCAGCCCGTACCGCTCCCCCACGGACATGGGTGTCAACCTCGTGGGCGCGTGCATCTCCGACGACGCGGTGTGCCGGGAGGCCGCCGGTCAGGAGATCATCCGCCGCTGGTTCCAGGCGCGCGTCGAGGAGGCCCGGACGACGACGGACGAGGGCGTCTCGGAGCGGATCGGCCTCGTCATGCGCCGCACGGGAATCGACGTCGCCGACCGGACGGTCGTGCGGCCCGCCCGCGACCTGGCGCGGGAGACGGACGCACCGGCGTCCGCGATCGTCCTCCACGACGGCACGCTCGTGACGGGCAAGACGAGTCCGCTGCTGGGCTGCTCCGCCGCGATGCTGCTGAACGCGCTCAAGCACCTGGCCGGGATCGACCCCGCAGCGCACCTCCTGTCCCCGGAGTCGATCGAGCCCATCCAGACGCTCAAGACGGACCACCTGGGCAGCCGCAACCCTCGCCTCCACACCGACGAGGTGCTCATCGCGCTGTCCGTGTCCGCGGCCTCCTCGGATCTGAGCCGGCGCGCGCTCTCCCGTCTCGCAGAGCTGCAGGACACGGACGCCCACACGACGACGATCCTCGGGTCGGTCGACGAGGGCATCTTCCGCAGCCTGGGCATCCGCGTCACGAGCGACCCCGTGTACCAGCGCAGGTCGGAGCTGTACCACAAGCGCTGAGCGCACCTCGCGCCCAGCGCCCTGGACGCACTGAGCACGCAGATGACAGAGGGCCGGTCGCACCCGAGTGGTGCGACCGGCCCTCTCTCATCGAGGCGAGGTGAGCGTCAGCCCAGCAGCTCGTACGCGGGGATCGTGAGGAAGTCCGCGTACTCCTCCTGCGTCGCCATCGTCGCGAACAGGTCGCGCGAGGTCGCCCAGTCGGCCTCGGCGCCGGGCAGCTTCGCGACCTCCTCGGCGATGAGGCGGTCGACGAGCTCCTTCGTGACCTTCTCGCCGGAGTCGGCCAGCGTCACGCCGAAGTGCAGCCACTGCCACACCTGCGAGCGGGAGATCTCCGCCGTCGCGGCGTCCTCCATGAGGCCGTTGATCGCGGCCGCACCGTTGCCGCCCAGCCACGCCTGGACGTACTGGATGCCCACGGTGATGTTGGCGCGCAGACCCGCCTCGGTGACGTCACCGGGGGTGTCCTTGACGCTCAGCAGGTCCGCGGCGGTGACGGACACGTCCTCGCGCTTCTTGCCGATCTGGTTGGGGTTCTCGCCCAGGACCTTGTTGAACTGCTCGCGGCAGGCCTCGACCATGCCGGGGTGCGCGACCCACGAGCCGTCGAAGCCGTCGTTCGCCTCGCGCGTCTTGTCCTTCTCGACCTGGTCGAACGCCTTCTTGTTCGCCTCCTCGTCCTTCGACGGGATGAACGCGCTCATGCCGCCGATCGCGTGCGCGCCGCGCTTGTGGCACGTGCGGACCAGCAGCTCCGTGTACGCGCGCATGAACGGCACGGTCATCGTGACGAGGCCGCGGTCGGGGAGGATCCACTCCTCGCCCTTCGCGCGGTGGGTCTTGATGACGGAGAAGATGTAGTCCCAGCGGCCGGCGTTGAGGCCCGCGGAGTGGTCGCGCAGCTCGTAGAGGATCTCCTCCATCTCGAACACGGCCGGGTAGGTCTCGATGAGGCAGGTCGCGCGGATCGTGCCCTGCGGGACACCCAGGGCGTCCTGCGCGTGGACGAACACGTCGTTCCACAGGCGCGCCTCGAGGTGCGACTCCATCTTGGGGAGGTAGAAGTACGGTCCGCGGCCCTTCGCGATCTGCTCACGACCGGCGGTCGCGAAGTACAGCGCGAAGTCCACCAGTGAGCCGGAGGCGATCTCGCCGTCGACCAGCAGGTGCTTCTCCTCGAGGTGCCAGCCGCGCGGGCGCACGACGATCGTGGGCAGCTCCTCGTCCGGGCGCAGCGTGTACGACTTGCCCTGCTCGGAGACGAAGTCGATCTCGCGACGGGTCGCGTCCAGCAGGTTGACCTGGCCGCCGATGACGGAGTCCCACGCCGGGGTGTTCGCGTCCTCCTGGTCGGCCAGCCAGACCTTCGCGCCGGAGTTGAGCGCGTTGATCGTCATCTTCTTGTACGTGGGTCCCGTGACCTCGACGCGGCGGTCCTCGAGACCGGGCGCGGGCGCGGCGACCTGCCACGAGTCGTCCTCGCGGATCGAGCGCGTCTCCTCGAGGAAGTCGAGCTCCTCACCCGCGTCCAGGCGGGCCTGGCGGTCGGCGCGCGCGGCGAGGCGCTCCTTGCGCGTCCCAGCGAAGGCGCGGTGCAGGGAGACGATGAGCTCCAGTGCCTCCGGGGTCAGGACCTTCTCCGCGCCCTCGGGCAGCGGGGTCGTGATCTCGAGGCCCTCGGGCAGCTCGATGGTCGTGTCAGTCATGTGCTTCTCCTCTTCGGGTGATGCGGTGGACTCGGGTGATGCGATGGACGGTGTGACGGGTGCGGGTCAGGAGGCCTGCTCGGCCGGGTCGGCGCCCAGGGCTGCGAGCACCGCGTCCGCGATGACCGCGTCCTCAGCCGGCTTGCCCCCGGCGACGCCCAGGCCGCCCACGACGACGCCGCCGAAGGCGATCGGGACGCCGCCGGCGATGCTCGTGAGGAGGCCCCCGGTGCCGTGCTCCAGCTTCTGCGCCAGCTCCGGCACGATGAGTGCGCTGGGGCGGCGGGTGGAGGCCGCGGTCTGGGCCTTGCGGCGGCTCGTCTCGACGCTGTGCGGGGTCATCCCGTCGGTGCGTCCGTACGCGACCATCTGGAGGGCCGGGTCGACGACGGTCGCGCACGTGCGCACGCCCGCCTTCCGCCCCTCCTCGATCGTGAGGGCGACGGCCCGCGCGGCCAGGTCGTACGTGACGGTGGGCTGGGCGAAGGAGACGGTCTCCCCCGTCGCCGAGGTCGTGGTGGCGTCAGCGGTCACTGCTGCTCCTGCTCCGGTCGTCGCCGCTGCTGCGGCGGGTGTGGTGGTGGCGGGGGCGTCCGCGGTCGGAGCGGCGGATGACCGCGCCTCCAGGAGGACGCCCGGGTTGAGGATGCCCTGCGGATCGAGGGCGTCCTTGATCCGCTGGTTGACCTCGAGCACATCCGGACCCAGGTAGCCCGGCAGCCACGGCTGCTTGAGGCGGCCCACGCCGTGCTCGCCCGTGATCGTGCCGCCCAGCTCGACCGCGAGGTCCATGATGCGGCCGTAGGCCTCGTGGGCCCGGGCGCGCTGGCCGGCGTCCGCGGGGTCGAAGACGACGAGGGGGTGCGTGTTGCCGTCGCCCGCGTGCGCCATGACGGCGACGAGGACGTCGAACTCCTGCGAGATCGCCTCGATGCCGCTCACCAGGGCGCCCAGGCGGGGCAGCGGGACGCCCACGTCCTCGAGGAGGATCGTGCCCTTCTTCTCGATCGCGGGGATGGCGATGCGGCGGGCCTGGATGAAGGCCTCGCCCTCGTCCGGGTCGTCCGTGGAGAAGACCTCGTCCGCGCCGTTCTCCTCGCAGATCGCGGTCACCTGCGCGATCTCGACCCCGGCGTGCTCCGCGGGCTCGTCGGACTGGACGATGATCATCGCGGCGGAGTCGCGGTCGAGTCCCATGCGGGTCTCGTCCTCGACCGCGTTGATCGTGGGTCGGTCCATGAACTCGAGCATCGACGGGCGCATCGACTGGGTGATCGCGAGGACGGCCGCGGTCGCGGAGTCGAGCGTGGGGAATGTCGCGACGAGGGTCTGCGGGGTCCGCTGCGCCGGCACCAGGCGGAGCGTGACCTCCGTGATGATGCCCAGGGTGCCCTCGCTGCCCACGAACAGCTTCGTGAGGGACAGGCCGGCGACGTCCTTGAGGCGGGGTCCGCCCAGTTCGATGAGCCGACCGTCCGCCAGGACGACCTTCATGCCCAGCACGTAGTCGGTCGTGACGCCGTACTTGACGCAGCAGAGGCCGCCAGCGTTCGTCGCGATGTTGCCGCCGATCGAGCAGAACGTGAAGGACGCGGGGTCCGGCGGGTACCAGAGGCCGTGCTGCGCGGCGGCGTCCTTGACCTCCGCGTTGAACGCGCCCGGCTGCGTGACGACGGTGCGGGTGACGGGATCCACGCGGATGTCCCGCATGCGGTCGAGCGAGAGCGAGATGCCGCCGTCGATCGCGGTGGACCCGCCCGACAGGCTGGTGCCCGCACCGCGCGGGACGACGGGGGTCCCGGTCGCCGCGGCGTAGCGGACGACGGCCTGGACGTCCTGGGCCGAGGTCGCGCGGACGACCGCCGCGGGGACGCCGGCGTCCGGGTCCTCCGCACGATCGCGGCGGTACGCCTCGGTCTTGACCGGATCGGTGATGAGCGCGCCGTCCGGCAGCTGTGCCGCCAGCTCCTCGAGCGTGGTGGCGACCGGGGTCGCCGGTGCAGCGACGTTGTCTGTCATGGAGGGGCCTTTCGACGTCGATCGGGCGGTTCGGCGATCGCCCGGGACGGAGCACCGCGCGGGCGCGCTGTGCTCCGGGTCACGATATGCCCCGAACCTAGCACCTCACGATCACGCCTCTGAAATTGTGATTCCGCACAGTGAAATCACCGTCGCTCAGAACGGCTGTGACTCCACTCCTCGACGCAATCGAGTCCGTGTTGCGAGATCGTGACCGTGATCCTGACCACGAACAGGGAAGAACGTGATAGAAACCTCGGAGTGGCCCGCACCACACACCCGTGACTGCCGGCCGTCCGTCGCCCTCCCCCTGTTCCAGAGAGATCCGATCCCCCATGGACAACATCGCACTCGCGGCGCTCCTCGCAGCGTCGCCCATCCTCGTCGCGGGCGTGCTGCTGCTCGTCTTCCGCGCGCCCGCCACCGTGGCGATGCCCGCGGCCCTCGTCGTCGCGGCCCTCGTGGGCTTCTTCGGCTGGGGCATCTCGTGGGTCACGATCAGCGCCTCCGTGATCCAGGGCATCATCGTCGCCCTGGGCCTGCTGTGGATCGTGTTCGGAGCGCTGCTGCTCCTGTCGACCCTCACGAAATCCGGGGCGATCGACTCGATCAAGGCGGGCTTCGTCTCGATCTCGCCCGACCGCCGGATCCAGGTCATCATCATCGCCTGGCTGTTCGGCAGCTTCATCGAGGGCGCGGCCGGCTTCGGCGCTCCCGCCGCGGTCGTCGCCCCGCTGCTGCTGGCCCTGGGCTTCCCCGCCGTCGCCGCCGTGCTGGCGGGCCTCATCATCCAGTCGACCCCCGTGAGCTTCGGCGCGGTCGGCACCCCGATGCTCACCGGCATCGGGCAGGGACTGCAGTCCGGCGACGCCCTCACCTACCCCCAGCCGGTCCTCGACCGCATGGCGGAGCTGGGCATCACGGAGCAGACCGCGTTCGTCGCGCACACCGCTGCCCAGGTCGCCACGCTGCACGCGATCTGCGGCCTCATGATCCCCCTCGTCCTCGTGTGCTTCATGACCCGATTCTTCGGTGAGCAGCGCAGCTTCCGGGCCGGCCTGGCCGTGGCTCCGTTCGCCCTGTTCGCCGCGGTCTCGTTCGTCGTCCCCTACCTGCTGGTCGCGATGTTCCTGGGTCCTGAGTTCCCGTCGATGCTGGGCGCCCTCATCGGCCTCCTCATCGTCGTCTCCGCCGCGCGTGCCGGGTTCCTCCAGCCCAAGGACACGTGGGAGTTCGCCCCGCGCCACCGCTGGCCCTCCCAGTGGATGGGGTCCGTCGACCCCAAGGACGAGGAGGTCGTGCTCGAGAAGAAGATGCCGCTGGTCCTCGCGTGGTCGCCCTACCTCATCGTCGTCGCGCTGCTGCTGCTCACCCGCAACACCCCCGCCCTCAAGGAATTCCTCAGCGGGCCCGCCGCGATCTCGTTCGAGAACATCCTGGGCACGGGCATCAGCCAGAAGTCGGACCTCCTCTACTCCCCCGGATTCCTCTTCATCATCGCGGCACTCCTCACCATCCCGCTCCAACGCATGAAGGGTGCGCAGGTGGCCCGCGCCTGGCGCGTGGCGGGCGGGCAGATCGCCGGTGCGGCCTTCGCCCTCCTGTGCTCGGTGCCGATGGTCCGCGTGTTCATCAACTCGGGCGCGGACTACAACTCGACCGGCATGGATTCGATGCCGATCATCCTCGCGGACGCCGCCGCGAACGCCGCCGGCTCCGCGTGGCCCCTCTTCGCCCCCTTCGCGGGCGCCCTGGGGGCCTTCGTCGCCGGCTCGAACACGGTCTCGAACCTCATGTTCTCGCAGTTCCAGTTCGCCACGGGCGTGAACCTGGGCGTCTCCTCGCCGGAGACGGTCGTCGCCGCGCAGGCCGTGGGCGGCGCGGCCGGCAACATGGTCGCGGTCCACAACGTCGTCGCGGCCTCCGCGACGGTGGGGCTGCTGGGCCGCGAGGGACTCATCCTCCGCAAGACGGTGCTGCCCATGCTCGTCTACAGCCTCATGGCCGGCTCACTCGCCTTCATGATGGTCTTCGGGGCCGGTCTCAACCTGGGCACGATCATCTTCTGCCTGCTGGTCATCGGACTGCTCGCCGCCTTCTTCACGCTGCGCACGCGACCCGACAGCCCCAACCCGGAGCTGCTGCCGGAACGGCCGGAGGGTGAGACGGCCGCGGACGAGGCGGTGGCGCGGTGACGGCGGCCCGCGCATCCACGGCGACCGCGTCGCTCCGATGACCGCCGCGGAGGACCGCGCGCACGCCTCCCGCCCGTCGGTCGTCCAGTCCGTCGATCGGACGATCGACGTGCTCGAGGCACTCGCGGAAGCGGGCGGGATCGCCCGGTCGAAGGAGATCGCTCAGTCCGTCGACCTCCCCGTGCCCACGGTCCACCGACTGCTGGCCACCCTGAATGCGCGCGGATACGTGCTCCAGCTGCCGGATCGCCGCTACGCCCTGGGGTCCCGTCTCGTACGACTGGGCGACGCCGCCGCACAGCAGTCCGGGGCCCGGGTACAGCCGGCTCTCGGCCGCCTCGTCGCGGAGCTGGAGGAGACGGTCAACCTCGCGTTCCTCACGCAGGACACGATGACGTACGTCGCCCAGGCCTCGTCGCACCGGTCCATGCGGATGTTCACGGAGGTGGGTCGGCGGGTCGCGCTCCACACCTCGGGCGTGGGCAAAGCGGTCCTCACGACGATGCCGGATGCCCGGGTGCGCGACGTGCTGGACCACCTGGGCGCCCGGACCCGCGAAGCCGTCCTGCACGAGATCGAGGTGAGTCGCCGCCGCGGCTTCGCGATCGACGACGAGGAGCAGGAGGTGGGCGTCCGCTGTCTGGCTGTCGCTGTGCCGGGCGGGCCCGCGCCCGCCGCCCTGTCCGTCTCCGGCCCAAGCTCACGCCTGGAGCCCGGCGTGTACGCGCAGGTGGCGATGCACCTGCGCACCACCGCCGAGGAGCTGGCCGCAGGCTGGGCGACGAGCGCCGGCCGCTGACAGGACGCACAGCCGTCGATCCGTCGGCCTGAATGCGAGGCGCCCCGCCACCCTCACGGGTGGCGGGGCGCCTCGCTGTCATCGCGGACGTCGACTCACAGGATCAGAGGACGACGACCTGCGGGACGATCATGGGCTTGCGCCGCAGCTTCGAGGAGATCCACCGGCCGATCGTGCGGCGGATGATCTGCTGGAGCTGGTGGCGGTCCTTCGTGCCGTTCCGCAGCGCTTCGAGCACGGCGGCCTCGACCTTGGGGGCGATCGTCGCGAACGTGTTCGCGTCCTCGGCCACACCGCGGGTGTGGATCTCCGGTCCCGCGATGATCTCGCGGCGGGCTCCGTCGACGGCCATGAAGATCGAGACGAAGCCCTCCCCCGCCAGGGTGAGGCGGTCCTTGAGGTCGGCCTCCGTGATGCCACCCACCGACGAGCCGTCGACGAACAGATCCTGCGTGGGGTGTGCGCCCACGATGGAGGGGACACCGTCGACCAGGTCGACGACGTAGCCGTTCTCCGCCAGCACGATCCGGTCCTCCGGCACGCCGGTCTGGCGGGCCAGCTCGCCGTTGGCCAGCAGGTGGCGCCACTCGCCGTGCACCGGCATGACGCCCTTGGGCTGCACGATGTTGTACGTGTAGAGCAGCTCTGCCGCCGAGGCGTGACCGGACACGTGGATCTTCGCGGATCCCTTGTGGACGACCTTCGCTCCCAGCTTCATGAGCCCGTTGATGACGCGGAAGACCGCGTTCTCGTTGCCCGGCACCAGCGAGGACGCGAGGATGACCATGTCGCCCTCACCCACCTCGACGGGGTGGGTGCGGTTGGCCATGCGGCCCAGTGCCGCCATGGGCTCGCCCTGGCTGCCGGTGCTCATGAGCACGATCTGGTCGTCGGGATAGTCGTCGACGCGCTTCATGTCGATGATGGTGCCCGGAGGCGCGGTCAGGTACCCGAGGTCCTGTGCGATCTTCATGTTGCGCACCATCGACCGGCCCACGAACGCGACCTTGCGGCCGTGCGCGCTGGCGGCGTCCAGCACCTGCTGGACGCGATGCACGTGGGAGGCGAAGGACGCGACGATGATGCGACGCTGCGCCTGCGCGAAGAGGTTGACGAGGACCGGTCCGATGTCCTTCTCGAACGGAGTGAAGCCCGGGACCTCGGCGTTGGTCGAGTCCGTGAGGAACAGGTCGACGCCCTCCTCGCCCAGCCGGGCGAAGGCGCGCAGGTCCGTGATCCGACCGTCCAGGGGCAGCTGGTCCATCTTGTAGTCGCCCGTGTGGAGGACGTTGCCCGCCCCGGTCCGGATCATGACGGCCAGCGCATCCGGGATCGAGTGGTTGACGGCCAGGAACTCGAGGTCGAACGGACCCAGCTGGTCCGTGTCGTTCTCCTTGACGACCCGTGTGACCGGCCGGATGCGGTGCTCCTTGAGCTTCGCCTCGATGAGGGCGAGCGTGAGCGTCGACCCCAGGATCGGGATGTCGCTGCGGTTGCGCAGCAGGTACGGGACCGCGCCGATGTGGTCCTCGTGGCCGTGGGTGAGGACGAGGCCCACGATCCTGTCGTAGCGACCCTCGAGGTAGGTGAGGTCGGGCAGGATCAGGTCGACGCCC
>DWZY01000193.1 GCA_019117325.1 Candidatus Brevibacterium intestinigallinarum | reverse complement strand
AGAGTGAAGGTCGCCAGGCCCGCCATGAGCAGGCCGATCTCGATGCGTCGGGCACGCGGGTCACCGCGCAGGTAGCCTTCGAACTCACTCACGCGCCAAGCCTAGACCGCCCGTCCTCACCCCGGACGGCGCCCCCTGGGCTCCGCGTCACCCAGCACAGGAGATCCCGTGATCCAGCCCCCGCACGTCGCGTCAGCGCCCAACCCGGCGTGGGAGTTCGTGGAAGGCCCACCGGACCTGGCCCTGCCGGATTTCCAGGCGATCACCCCCGACCACCTCATCGAGGCCGCCGGCCTGGCCGTCCGCCACGCGCAGGACGGGGTCGCGGACATCCTGTCGTCCACGGAGGACCCCGCGTTCCACACCGTCACGCTCGCGCTGGAGCGCGCTCTCCAGCCGGCGGACTCCCTGTCCGCCCTGGTCCGGGTCCTCGAGTCGAACGTGCAGACCGACGCCGTCGCCGAGGCCGCCGCAGCTGTGTGGGCCCAGCTCACCGCCCTGCGCCTGGGCATCGAGCTGGACCAGGACCTCTACGAGCTCCTCAGCTCCGTGCCCACGAACGATCTGATCCCCGAGGACCGCCGGCTGCACGACCTCCTGCTGCAGGACTTCTCCCGCGCGGGCGTGCGCCTGCAGGACGAGGACCGTCAGCGCGTGTCCGCGATCGCGACGGAGATCGACCGGATCGAGACGGAGTTCGGTCAGCTCCTCCTGCGCGAGGCGGACTCCCGCGCCCTGGTCGTCGAGGACGAGGCGGCGCTGGCCGGTCTGGACGAGGACGCGCTCGCGGCCGCCCGCGCGGATGCGCAGGAGCACGGCGTCGAGGGCCTGCGGCTGCCGCTCACCAACACGACCCAGCAGGACGCGCTCACCCGCCTGACCGATCCGCAGACACGCAGAAAGCTGTTCGCCCTGTCGACGGGCCGCGGCAGCTCCGGCGGCCCCGGCGACACCCGCGAGCTCATCACCGACCTCACGGCCCTGCGCGCCGCCCTCGCCGCCATCCTGGGGTTCCACAGCTTCGCCCAGTACGCGATCGACGACCAGGTCGCCCCGGACGTCGAGTCCGCCGGCGGCCTCCTCCGCTCGCTCATCGACCCGGCGCTCGCGCAGTTCGAGCGCGAGACCCGCCGGGTCCGCGCGTACTTCGACCTGCCGGAGGACCAGCCCCTGCAGCCGGCGGACATCCTGCACCTGTGGGAGCGCTACCGGACAGAGGCCTTCGAGCTGGACAGCGCGCACGTCGCAGCCCACTTCGAGTTCGAGCGCGTGCTGACCGATGGCGTCTTCGCGACCGCGAGCACCCTCTTCGGCCTCGCCTTCGAGCTTCGCGACGACCTGTCCGGCTGGCACGAGGACGTGCGCGTGTACGAGGTCCAGGACCGCGGCCGCCCCCTGGGCCTCGTCCTCATCGACCCGTACGCCCGCACCGGCAAGTCCGGCGGCGCGTGGATGGACGAGCTCGTCACGGGCTCGCGACTGACCGGCCTGCACCCCATCACGACGCTCACGCTCAACGTGCCCCGCCCTGCCGCAGGCCGTCCCGCGCTGCTGAGCGTCGATGAGACGATCACGCTGTTCCACGAGTTCGGCCACGTGCTGCACGGGCTCTTCGCGGATTCCGTGCACCCGTCACACGCGGGTACGTCCGTCCCCCGCGACTACGTCGAGTTCCCCTCGCAGCAGTTCGAGATGTGGGCCCTGCACCCGCAGGTGGTGCCCGGCTATGCCCGCCACTGGGAGACCGGTGAGCCGCTGGATCCGGAGGTCATCGAGACGCTGCGGGACGCGCAGGGCTTCGGCCAGGGCTTCGAGACGCTCGAGTACCTGGCCGCGGCGATGCTGGACCTGGGCTGGCACGCGCTGGAGGACGGCGACGCGATCGAGGACGTCCTCTCCTTCGAGGCCGAGGTCCTCTCCGCCGCCGGCTTCGACCCGGTCGTCCCGCCCCGCTACCGCTCCACGTACTTCGCGCACACCTTCACCGGCGGGTACGCCTCCGGCTACTACTCGTACCTGTGGTCGGAGCAGTACGCGGCCGCGGTCTCCGAGCTGTTCGAGGACCACGGCGGCCTCGACCCGGAGCTGGGCGCCCGCTACCGCAAGGAGGTGCTGGCGCTGGGCTTCTCCGTCGACCCGCTCACCGCTCTGCGCGACTTCCTGGGCGCCGAGGTCGAGGTCGACCCGCTGCTGCGCCGCCGCGGGCTGGCCCCGCTGCGGCCCGCCGGACCCGCACACCCCGCACACGCCCGGCTCGAGCGCGACCTGAGAGCCGCCAGCATCGACGCGCGCGTCGTCGTCCACCCGGAGCCCCTGCCCACCGCGGCTGCTGCCGCGCAGCACCACGGCGTCGATGTGGGAGCGATCGCGAACTCGCTCGTCTTCCTCGCGGAGTTCGAGGAGGAGACCACCGACGCCGAGGCCGGGGAGACCCCCGCGCACTCGCTGGCCGGTGACGATGCCGACGGCCGGGCGACCACGGCCTCGGCGGAGGACGACCCGCAGCCTGCGGCACCGCAGGTGCGGGAGGAGCCCGTCCTCATCATGACCTCGGGCGCCCACCGCGTGGACACGGAGCACACGGCGGCCGTGATCGGGGCGCGCAGGCTCAAGCGCGCGGACCCGGAGTCGGTCCTCGAGGCCACCGGGCAGCCCGTGGGCGGGGTCGCCCCCGCCGGCCACCCCGCGCAGCTGCTCACCTTCATCGACCGGGACCTGCGGCAGCACGCGCAGCTGTGGGCCGGCGGAGGCACCGTCGAGGCGATGGTGCCACTCACATACACACAGCTCGTCGATCTGACGGGCGGCAAGGAGATCGATGTCGAACCGAACTGATATGGACGCCCCGTCTGGGGGCCCCGCTGCTTTCGCGAGTACGCGGGGTCGCTTCTACGCATACATCCTGGCGCTGCTGTGCTGCGTCTTCATCATCTCGAACATCTCGGCGACCAAGGTCATCGAGATCGGCCCGTTCGTGGCCGACGGGGGCGCCTTCCTGTTCCCCCTCGCCTACATCCTGGGCGATGTCATCAGCGAGGTCTACGGTTTCCGGGCCGCCCGCCGCGCCGTCCTCATGGGCTTCGCGATGCAGGCGCTGGCCGTCCTCGTGTTCTTCGTCGTCCAGGTCGCCCCTGCTGGCCCTGGCTACGAGAACCAGTCCGCGTTCGAGGCCGTCCTGGGCTTCTATCCGCGCATCGTGCTCGCGTCGCTGGCCGGCTACCTCGTGGGGCAGCTGCTCAACGCGTTCGTGCTCGTGAAGGTCAAGGAGAAGATGGGCGAGAAGCACCTGTGGGTGCGGCTGCTCACCTCGACCGGTGTGGGCGAGTTCGCGGACACCCTCATCTTCTGCATCGTCGCCTTCGCCGGTGTCATCCCCGGCTGGGACTTCGTCAACTACATCATCGTGGGCTTCGTCTACAAGGTCGCGGTCGAGATCATCCTCATGCCGATCACCTACCGGGTCATCGGCTGGATCAAGGCGCGCGAGACGACGTACGCACCAGGAGGCGCGGAGGCGAGCCTCTGAGGCGCGTGACTGCGTGGGACTGGCCTCGTCGTGAAGTCCTGAGACAGCACACAACGTTATAGCGCTGTAGTTTGCGATTCCCGTTGCATTTCTGCGCCCCGGCAGGTCAGTGGCGCTCGCCCGTGAGCATTGTGAGGAGCAGGACGCTGGATTCCGGTGCGGTGTCCGGGCAGTCGACGCGGTGGGTGACGCGCTCGGCGCAGTGGATGACGACGCCGGGACGCATCTGGGTCGTCTCCCCGCCCACCGTGAAGGTGAGTTCCCCGGACAGGCACTGCACCGTGATGGGGTGGGCGACCGAGTGGTCCGGGAATGACTGCCCGGGCGCGAAGGTGAAAGCCACGAGGTTCGCGCCGTCCGCCTGGATGAGTCGCTTGACGGAGGGGCGACCGCGGGGGTTGTCCGGCTGCGGTGCCGCGGCCAGCGCCAGAGCATCGAGAACTGCGCCGGTGCCCTCACGGCCCGCGCCCACTCTGCGGTCCCCGTCGCGCACGGGGTCCTGGGTGCTCGCGGATTCGTCGGTGCTCATGGGCCCTCTCCCCTTTCGTCGATCTGCGCGCGTCGACCCGTCTGAGTGCGGCTGCCAGCCTGACCCCGACTGCGGGTCACCAGCTGATCGAGACCTCGATCTCCGATGCGCCACCGGGCTCCACCTCGACCTCGAGCTCGTACTCGACTGTGTCGGGCACGCTGATCGTCACGTCCCGTCCGTCCTGGACGACGCGGAGGCTGTTCTGCCGCTCCAGCGCGTCCGCAAGCGCGCGCAGCCGTGCCGCCGCCTGCTCGCGGGTCATCGTCGCTTCCGTCTCGTGCTCAAAGAGGTCGTCGCTCATGAGCCCATTCAAGCAGGCACCGCTCACGCGGACCAGGGCGTTCCGACAGCAGTCTCCCCGCGTCTCACGGGTGGCCAGCGACGACGGGTGCAGGTCGGGATGAAGCACTGCCGAGCACTGCGACGGGCGTCGGGCAGGATGAGGCGCCGAGCACGGCGATTCTCATGAGGGGTTCTGCGCTTTCTGCGTTGGGGATGGGAGCTGGCCCGCGACCATCGCGAGGAGCGCGAGGGCGAAGCCGAGGAGCTGGACGGGCGTGAGGGCTTCTCCGGCGATCACAGCACCGAGGATCGCGGCCACGAGCGGGGAGAGCAGGCCGAGCAGCGCAGTCGCGGTGACCGGGAGGCGACGGATGCCAGCGAACCAGAGCGTGTACGTGATGAGCGCCCCGACGATGCCCAGCCAGGCGTACCCGAGCCAGGCCGTGCCGTCGATGCCGGGTGGGACCCCGTCGACCAGCAGCGCGGGCAGCAGGAGCACGAGGCCGGCGGCGGTGAGCTGCCAACCGGCGAGCCCGATCGGGGAGACTCCCGCGGGGCGCCCCCACCTCTTCGTCAGCACGACGCCGGTGCCCATGGACGCAGCACCGCCTAGCCCCGCGAGGATGCCGAGGGGCGACATCGCAGCATCCGGCCCGAGCACGACGAGGGCGACACCGGCCATGCCGAGCACGCCCCAGCAGACGCGCCAGACCGACAGCCGCTCGTGCAGGATCGCCACGGCCAGGAACGCGATCACGATGGGCTGCGCCGCGTTGAGGGTGGCGGCGACACCACCGGGAAGCTCCTGGGCCGCGAGGAACAGCAGCGGGAAGAACGCACCCATGTTCAGGGTGCCGAGCACAAGGCTCTTCCACCACCAGGAACCGCGCGGCAGCTGCCGGGCGATGAGGAGAGCGATCAGCCCCGCCGGGAGCGCGCGCATCATCGCCGCGACCGACCCGAATCATGAGTCCAACAGATTGCTGCCATAGCAGCGATCGGCAGCGACCATAGACAGATGGAGTTGCAGCAGCTGCGGTACGTCATCGCCGTCGCAGAGGAGAAGAACTTCACCCGTGCGGCCGAGTGGTGCTTCGTCGTGCAGTCCTCACTCAGTCACCAGATCAAAGCGCTCGAGCACGAATTGGGCGTCACGCTGTTCGCGCGCAGCAGTCGCCGCGATCAGCGCGGGCCTGATGGACGTCGCCGTCCTCGGCCTGCCCGACAGCTCGCCTCCGACGGGCGTGAGCACGCGCGTGCTCGCCCGTGAGCGGCTCGTCGCCGTCGTCTCCACCGGACATCCGCTCGCTGGACGTCGCAGACTGCGGCTGGACGACCTCGCGGACGACGTGTTCGTGGATTTCCCCGAGGGGGCTCCCGGCCGGATGCAGTCCGACCTCGCGTTCCAGGCCGCCGGACTGCGCCGCGACGTCGCCTTCGAGGCGATGAGCACTGATCTCATCCTCGATCTGGTGAGGCAGGGGCTCGTCATGGCGATGCTCTCGCCCGCCGTGATCCCGAGCGGTGCTGCTGACCTGCGCACGATTCCGGTCACCGCTGGCCCCACCCGGGTCGAGTACCTCGCGTGGAGCAGCTTCAACCCGTCGCCGGCAGCGCAGGCGTTCCTCGACACGCTCCAGCCGCCGACAGACACCTGAGATCAGCGCAGTCTCTGGTGAGAGCCGCTGCTCAGCTCACGGCCTGGGCTCAGCTGAAGGCTTCGTCGACGGGGACCTGCAGGCCGATCGCCAGGCGATTGGTCTTGTTCGCCGCCGCGACGATCGACTGCATCTCCGCCAGCTGCTGGTCGCTGGCTCCCTTCGCGCGGGCAGCGGCCGTGTGCGACCGCACGCAGTATGTGCAGTTGTTGACCGTCGACACCGCGACGTAGATGAGCTCCTTCACCAACGGGTCGAGGGACGTCCCCTCCCCCATGAGCTCCTTGAGCTCGCCCCACGTGCGCTCGAGGTTCGCGGGGTCGTGGGCCAGCACCCGCCAGAAGTTGTTGATGAAGTCCGTCTGCCGCGTGGCGCGGATGTCCTCGAACACGGCGGCTGCCCGCGGGTCGAGGTCCTCATCCGCGAGGACGGGGAGGATCGGGCTGAACTGCTCCATGGTGCGCTCCTTCGGGCGATGACGTCGTGACAGCGCCGAGTCTAGGCTCACGACATCTCGCCACCCCGCCGCAGGCCCGACCCGCTTGAGTCAGGTGCGCGGGACGAACGCGAAGACGCGCGTGGGGAATCCCGTGCCGCCGGCGATCCGGGGCACACCCACTGCGAGGACGGCGCCCTGCGCCAGGAGCTGATCGACGTTCACCAGGTTCTCCAGGTGCCACAGCCCGGCCGGGTGCGTGACCTCGCGGTGGACCGGGAAGAGCGGCTCGGAGCCGGGGTCGATCCCCAGCGTGTCGACGCCCAGGCCCACGACGCCGCGCTCCACGAGGAGCTGCGCTGCGGGCACGCCGAAGCCGGGGAACTTGAGGTCCTCGGTCGTCTCCGACCCCGTGTAGGCGAGGACGTCCGCGTTGCGGGCCGCCCAGCCGGAGTTGATGACGACCGCGGTGCCCGGGCGGATGGGACCGTGTGCGGCCTCGAACGCCTCGATGTCCGCGGGCTCGACGACCGCGTTGGGATCAGCCGCGGCCTTCTCCCGGATGTCGATGACGGCGACGGGCAGCACCAGCCGGTCGATGCTGATGTCCGCTGCGGACTCGCCGCCGGGCACGAAGTGCTCCGGTGCGTCGAAGTGCGTCCCCGCGTGCTCGAAGGTCGACACGATGCGGGCGTGGTACCCGTCCGTGTCGTGCTGAACGGCCTCCGTCACCTGCAGCGCCGGGGCGCCCGGCCAGATGACGGAGTCCGGGCCCAGGGTCTCGGACAGGTCGACCAGGTCGAACCCGCCGGCGAGCGCGGCGAACGCCGCATCGCGCGCCTCGACGATGGTCTCAGTGGTGACGGAGGTGGTGGAGTTCTGCGTGGAGATCGACATGGTGCACGTCCTCGGGGTGATCGACTCTGCTGTCCGACAGGACCGACGCTAATCCGGTCCCCGCAGGATCACCCGAGCGATGTCACGAATCGACGCGCGGCGCCGCGGACCGCCCCACCACCCCAGCGACGTGCACCGCCGGGAGCCAGGATCAGGACTTCGGCGCGTAGTACCGGCCCATCACTTCCGCTTCGAGCTCCGCGTACCGGCCGTCGATGATCGACTGCCGGATGTCCGCGACGAGGTGCACGATGAAGTGCTCGTTGTGGATCGTGGCGAGCGTGGAGAACAGCATCTCCTTCGCCTTCCACAGGTGGTGCAGGTAGGCGCGCGAGTAGTGCGTGCACGTGTAGCAGTCGCACTCCGGGTCGATCGGCTGCCAGTCGCGCTTGTAGCGCGCGCCGGAGATGTTGTACCGACCATCGCGCGAATACACGGCCGCGTTCCGCGCCACCCGCGACGGCGACACGCAGTCGAAGGTGTCCGCGCCACGACGGATCGCGGCGAAGAGGTCGTCCGGCTCGCTGATGCCCAGGAGGTGGCGGGGCTTGTCCGCCGGCAGCTCCTCGCACACCCAGCCCACGATCGTGCCCAGGTTCTCCTTCTCCAGCGCACCGCCGATCCCGAACCCGTCGAAGTCCATCGCACCCAGGTCCTGGGCAGCCTTCCGGCGCAGGTCCTCGTACTGCGCGCCCTGCAGCACCCCGAAGAGCGCCTGGTAGGGCCGGTGCGAGCGCTCGGCCGTCAGTCGCTGATGCTCCGTCACGCAGCGCTCCGCCCAGCGACGCGTGCGCTCCAGGGACTCCTCCTGGTACACCCGCGTGTTCGTGAGCATCGTGAGCTCGTCGAACGCGAAGATGATGTCCGCGCCCAGCTGGTGCTGGACCTGCATCGAGACCTCCGGGGTGAACCGGTGGATGTCGCCGTTGAGGTGGGACCGGAAGGTCACCCCGTCCTCGTCGACGTTCGCCATCCGCTCCTCGCGGGCGACCGTCTGCAGGTCCGCGCGATCCTTCCCCGCGAACTCCGTCGTGAGCACCTTCTTCGACCCCACGCCCAGGCTCATGACCTGGAACCCGCCCGAGTCCGTGAAGGTGGGGCCGGGCCAGTTCATGAACGCGCCCAGGCCGCCGGCCTCGTCGACGATGTCCGGTCCCGGCTGCAGGAACAGGTGGTAGGCGTTCGCCAGGACCGCGTCCGCGCCCAGCGCGTCGACGTCCTCGGGCTTGACCGCCTTGACGGTCGCCTTCGTGCCCACGGGGATGAAGGCGGGGGTCGCGATGTCGCCGTGCGGCGTCCGGATCGTGCCGGTCCGCCCGCCCTCCTCCATCTGCACGCCCAGGTCGAAGCCGAACCGGGAGCGGTCGGCCACCGGTGCCGCCGAGGCCGCCGCCCCACGCGCCGTCACCGCCGCCGAGGCCGTGGCCGGGTTCGTCTGGGCGGCCTCCTCCGAGGCCGTCGCCTGCTGCGGGCTCATGCGCTCAGGTCTCCCAGCATCTTGCCGGGGCTCAGGATCCCCCGCGGGTCGAACTCGCGCTTGATCGCCACGTGGAGGCGCTGCGCGACGGGGTCCAGCTCACGGGCCAGCCACTGCTTCTTGAGCACTCCCACACCGTGCTCGCCGGTGATCGTGCCGCCCAGCTCCAGGCCGGTGGCCATGATCGCGTCGAACGCGGCCTGGGCCCGAGCCACGGATTCCGGGTCGCCCGCGTCGAAGAGCACGTTGGGGTGCATGTTCCCGTCACCGGCGTGACCGGCGACCGCCACGAGCACGTCGAACTCCTGCGCGATCTGCCGCATGCGGGCGAAGAACTCATCCAGCGACTTCCGCGGCAGGCAGACGTCATCGACCAGCTCGCCGCCGCCGTGGGCCATCGCGTACTTCTCCAGCGCGTGACCCACCGAGCGGCGGGCGGCGATGAACATCTCTGAGTCCTCGGGATCATCGGAGATCGTCACCTCCGTCGCTCCCTGCGCGTGTGCGATCCGCTCGAACTCGGCCAGATCAGCGGCGGCCCGCTCCAGCGTGCCGTCGCCGTTCGACTGGACGAGCAGCATCGCCGCGGCGCCCTCCGGCAGGCCGAAGTCGCCGTAGTCGTTGATGCACTCGATCGAGGTGCCGTCGAGGATCTCCAGCAGGGACGGCGTGACGCCCGAGGACATGAAGTCCGTGATGGTGCGTGCCGCGGCCCTGATGTCGTCGAACAGCGCCACGCCGGTGATCGGGTCGGGGATCGCGGGGATGAGGTCGACGACGATCTCGACGACGACACCCAGCGTGCCCTCGGAGCCCACGAGCAGGCCCGCCAGGTCGAAGCCCGCCACGCCCTTCGCGGTGGGGCGTCCGACCGTCGTGATGGAGCCATCGGCCAGGACGACCGTGAGCCTGCGGACGTAGTCCTTCGTGACGCCGTACTTCACGCAGCACAGACCACCCGCGTTCGTCGCGACATTGCCGCCGATCGTCGAGATGTCGACGGAGCCCGGATCCGGCGGGTACGCCAGGCCGTGCTCCTTGAGCGCATCCTTGAGCGCGCGGTTGATGACGCCCGGCTGCACCGTGGCGGTCTGCTCGACCGTGTCGATGTCGACGATCTGATCCATCTTCGAGACGTTGAGCAGCAGCGCGCCGTCGATGCCGTTCGCGCCGCCGGACAGGCCGGTGAGCGCACCCTGCGGGATGACCGGCAGGCAGTGCTCGTGGGCGAAGCGCAGGGTCTCCTGGACGTCCTCGGCGCTGCGGGCGCGGATGAGGGCGCGGGCCCGCCCGGACGGGGCGAACACGGCGCGGTCCTGCGTGTGGGCCGCGACGACGTCCGCGTCCTCGACGAGGGCCCCGGGGCTCAGGACCGCAGCCAGCGGCGCCAGGTCGACCACGACCTCGGGCGCGGTGAGCGGCGGGAACGGGGAGGTGTCGGCCGGCTGGGTGCCGGCGGACCCCGCTCCAGCGGTCGCGGCCTCGGTGGTCTCCTGCGTGTGTGCTGCGGTCATGCGCGGCGGTCCTCCATGAAGCGAGCGGCGATGTCGACGAGGCGGTCCATCGCCTCGTCCGGTCCCACGGTGACGCGGATGCCCCGGCCCAGGTCGCGGACGGCCAGGCCACGGGCCAGGCATGCCTCCGCGAACGCGTGCGCGTCGTGCTCGCTGAACGGCAGCCACACGAAGTTGCCGCCGCTGGGCGGCACGTCGATGCCCAGCTCGCGCAGGCGCACGGCCAGGTCGTCCCGGGTCGCACCCACGGCCTTCGCGCGGACGTGCACCTCGTCGCGCAGCGCCAGCGACACGAGGCCGGCGGCCTGTCCGGCCGCGCCCACGCTGAAGGGCGCGATCGACTTCCGCATCTCGTGGATGATCGTGGGGTGGGCGACGGTGTAGCCCACGCGCAGGCCGGCCAGGCCGTGCGCCTTCGAGAAGGTGCGCAGGACGGCCAGGTTCGAGTACGTGTCGAGCGCCTGTCCCATGTCGACGGGAGCGTCCGGGTGGCCGTCCGCGGTGCGCAGCGCTCCGACGGCCTCGCTGCCGTCCGCGAACTCGATGTACGCCTCGTCGAGGACGACGATGATGTCCTCCGGCACCTGCGACATGAAGGAGGCGAACTCCGCCTGCCCCAGGACGGCGCCGGTGGGGTTGTTGGGCGAGCACAGCAGCACCAGTCCGGTCGCATCGGTGATCGCCTGCGCCATCGCCGGCAGGTCGTGCCGGCCGTCCGCGGTGAGCGGCACCGCGATCTGGGTGGCGCCGGAGAAGCTGCTGAGCTGGGGGTACATCTCGAACGACGGCCAGGGGTAGACGACCTCGGCGCCGGGCTCCAGCGTGATCCCCACCAGGGCGGCCAGGGACTCCGAGGATCCCGCGGACAGCACGACGTGATCGGCCGGGACCCCGTGGAAGTCCGCCAGAGCCTCGGTCAGCCGCGCCGCGGCGGGGTCCGGGTACAGGGCGGGCGCACCCGAGGCGCCGGCCACGGCCTCGACGACGGCCGGCAGCGGCTCGAGGTGGCTCTCGTTCGAGGACAGCTTGTAGCTGGTCACCCCCTCCACGGCGGCGGGGGGACGGCCCGGTCGGTAGGCGGGTGTGTCGGCCAGGGCTCGGCGCACGCGGAAGTTCGTCATACACCGATGATGCCACTTCCGGCCGTCATCGCCGCGACCAGGTGCGGCTCAGACGGGTGCGGCAGACTGGGGCGATGGAGACCCCTTCCCCGGATGCCGCGCCCCCGCACACCGCTGCCTCGGCCGACCGGCCGTGGGCACCGGACG
>DWZY01000192.1 GCA_019117325.1 Candidatus Brevibacterium intestinigallinarum | reverse complement strand
TGCTCAGGAACGCGTCGCGGCGAAGGCCGCAGCAGTCAGCATCACGGCCATGACGACCGCCATCGCGGAGTAGCTGCCGAGCACGCCGGCGAGCGCGGGTCCGGAGACGGGGGCCAAGGCACCGACAGCGGTCATCGGCGCGGTGAAGACTCCGTTGATCGTCCCGAAGTCCTGCGTGCCCCACCGGTCCGACACCGCCGTGGCCTGCAGCAGCGTGTGGCAACCGCGGACTGCGCCCAGCACGACGGCGATGGCGATGAGGACGGCGGCGGGACCCGGGACGTACGCCAGCAGCCAGATCCCGATCGCACCAAGGCCGAAGAGGAGTGCAGTGCGGGTGTGCACGGCGGTGAGGGAGACCAGCCTCGAGTAGCCGATGCGGCCGATCACCTGTCCGGCACCGATGAGACCCAGCGAGACGGCGGCGACGCTGTACGAGATCCCTCGTTCGAGGAGGACGGGGATGATGTTGATCGTGACCGCGAAGAGAGTGAAGGTCGCCAGCGCCATGGTGATCTGCAGGATGACGAAGCGCGGACTGCGGGTGATGGAGCGGACCTGGGACTTCGATCTGCGGACGGAGCGCTCCACTGCGTCCGACCACGACCGGTTGAGGAAGAAGGCGTGCAGCGGCACGGTCACGACTGCGAGGATGCCGGCCATGATGAGGTAGCCGGTCCGCCACCCCACCTGATCGATGAGGGAGGCGACGATGGGAGCGAAGATCGTGGAGGCCAACCCCGCGACGAGGGTCAGCGTCGTCAGGGGGACGACCCGTCGCGCGCCGTACCAGCGGGTGATGACCGCGAACGCAGGAGGATAGAGGACTGCGGATTGGGCGAACCCGGCCACCAGCCAGGCGGCGTAGAACATCGGCAGGTTCGGGGACCACGCGACGAGCACCAGGGAGAGCACCCCGACCACTGCTCCCAGGGTCATGACCGTGCGCGGACCCTGCGTGTCCAGGATCCTGCCGACTCTCACTCCGGCGACCGCGGAGACGAGCAGCCCCACGGACAGAGCGGCTGTGATCGCGGTGTGGCTCCACCCCGTGTCCTGGGAGATGGGCGCCACCGCGACGGGCAGTGAGTAGTACAGCAGTCCCCAGCTGGTGGTCTCGGCGATGCAGAGCGCGACGAGACCACCACGGGGCCGGTCGGTCATGGACGAGTCCACGTCGAGCCCTGGAGGACCCGGGCGTCCAGGGGTGGAGTCTGGGTGGTCATGGCCATGACCGCCAGTCTCAGCAGCACGAGGTGGGCGCAGGTGCGCCGACTGTCACCAGCTGGGGCTCCACCGGCGCGTCACACGATCCGCCAAGGTCGGTGCTGCACACACCGGTCTCCGGCAGGTCGAGATGCACCTCGTCCGCGGCGGCACGGTCGCCGGCCAGTGCTGCGGCGATGGAGCGGACCTGCTCATAGCCGGTGGCCATGAGGAACGTGGGCGCCCGACCGTAGCTCTTCATCCCCACGATGTAGAAGCCCGCATCAGGGTGGGACAGGACGCTTTCGCCGTGAGGCTCGACGCTGCCGCAGGAATGGAACTCCGGGTCGATGAGCGGTCCCAGTCGGCGGGGAGCCTCGACTGCGGGATCGAGGTCGAGGCGCAACTCGGTCAGCATCGACAGGTCGGGTCGGAAGCCGGTGGCGGGCACCAACAGGTCGACGGTCAACTCTTCGGACCCGGTGGTCCCGTTTGCGAGGACTCGCAGGCGGCCCCCGGCTGCTTCGAAGCCTGTGATCGTGAACGATGTGTGGACATCGACGGCTCCGGATTCGACGAGTGCCCGCAGGCGGGACCCCAGCGCTCCGCGTGCGGCGAGTTCATCGCGGTCCTCTCCGCCGTAGACGCGTGAGGCGTCTGCAGAGCGGACCGCCCAGCTGATCCGGGTCTGCGGAACCTCCCGCGCCAGATCCGCCAGGTCGAGCAGGGTGTTCGCCGCCGAATGTCCGGCACCGACCACGAGGATGTGACGGCCGGCGAATCGATCGCGATCAGCACCGGTGACGGCCGGCAGCGGCTGCGTGATGAAGCCGCTCGCCGCGGCCTCGGTCTCTCCGGGGGCCGGCAGACCTGACCGGCCCAGCGGGTTGGGCTGTGCCCAGGTGCCGGACGCGTCGATGACGCTGCGGGCCGGCAGGTCGTCGAATGACCCGTCCGTCCGGGCGACTCGAACGAGGAAGGGAGTGCTGTCGCGGGCCCGGCCCCGTGTCTTGTCGATGTCCTGGCGGGAGACCGCGACGACCCGGGCGCCGGTGCGGATGGCATCGCCCAGTGCCGCCGCCAGCGGGACCAGATACTCATCGACGAGTTCGTGGCCGGTGGGCAGATCCTCGAGGTTCGGCTCCTGCCACCCGGTGGCCTCCAGCAGACGTCTGGCTGCGTCGTCGATGTTGTAGCGCCACGGCGAGAACAGGCGAGTGTGTCCCCATGCGCGGATCGCCGCCGCCACAGCGTCTCCGGCTTCGAGGACCACCGGGGTGAGTCCCCGTGCACGGACATGGGCGGCGGCGGCCAGCCCGACGGGTCCGGCCCCGATGACGACGACGGGCAGATCCTGGTGGTCACGAGCGATGTCACGCATGGAGGGGCTCCTGGAGTAGAGGGGGGCGGTCGGCGGTCCGATGACGATGATGTCGTCGTGTCAGTTCGAGGGGACCGGGATCAGCTCAGAGATGAGCTGATGGATGTGAGCCTTGATGTCATCGCGGACCTCGCGGACGTCGTCGATGCCCTTGCCGGCCGGGTCGGCCAGTTCCCAGTCCTCGTAGCGCTTGCCGGGGAAGATCGGGCAGGCGTCGCCGCAGCCCATGGTGATCACGACATCGGAGGCCTTCACGGCCTCGGTGGTCAGCACTGTCGGGGACGCCGCGGTGATGTCGATGCCCTCTTCGGACATCGCTTCGACGGCGACCGGATTGATCTGGTCGGCGGGTTCGGAGCCGGCCGAGCGGACCTCGATCCGGTCCCCTGCCAGTGCGGTGAGGTATCCGGCTGCCATCTGGGAGCGGCCGGCGTTGTGGACGCAGACGAACAAGACGCTGGGCTTCGATGAAGAGGTCATGGGGTGTCTTCCGATCAAGGGTGGTCAGTGAGGGTGGAGTTCGTCGTGCAGGGCCCGGACACGGGCATCGATGTCATCACGTACGAGGCGCATCCGCTCGAGTCCGTCGATCCCGCGCTCGGAGGGCTCGTCGGTCGCCCACGTCTCGATCGTGGCCGTCATTCCCTCGACCGCCTCGACGTGTGCCTCCTGTCCGAGCACGATGACCCGGTTGGCCCGGCGCAGCAGCTCCGGATCGATCGGCTTGGGTCGTTCCCCCGCCACCTCGGCGCCCGACTCGGCGAGCACCTGGACCGACTGCTGGTTGAGCGAGTCGCCGGGGTGGGTCCCGGCCGAATGCACCTCGACCGCGCCGCCGGCGCGGTGGCGCAGGAGAGCAGCGGCCATCTGGGACTTGCCGCCGTTCTTGACGCAGACGAACAGGACGCTGGGCTTGCCGGTCATGAGTGGTCTCCTGTGTTGGAACCGTTCGGGACGGTCGGATCGTTGCGGAAGAGCCGGGGACCCAGCCAGAGCGCGAGGTAGA
>DWZY01000191.1 GCA_019117325.1 Candidatus Brevibacterium intestinigallinarum | reverse complement strand
CAGCTGGCCCAGCGCAGCACCGCCCACCCACGCGATGAACAGGAGGATCGCCGAGATCGTGAACCGCGACCACTTCTCACGGTCGGTGCGCCCGGCGCGGCCGAACGCGGTCGCCTCGTCATTCGCCAGGTGCGCGGCCAGGTAGGTCCGCCAGCCCGACGGTGCGTACTGGCCGATGCTCAGTCCGAACGCGAAGTTCCGCGCGTTCACCAGCAGTCCGCCCAGCACGGCGAAGACGGGCAGGCCGCCGGCTGCGATGACGCCCACGAAGGTGAGCTCGGCGGCGCCGCCGGTCGCCACGGCCGCCAGCAGCACCGTCTGCCACAGGGGGAACCCTGCCGCCTGCGAGATGGCACCGTAGGACAGCCCGACCAGCAGGATCATCAGATTCATGACGATCGCGTCCCGCCAGACGGGCCCCGGGATGCCTCGAAGCGCGTGCATGATCACCATGGTGCCCAGCATCCGCGCGTTCCGTCAAACGAACGATGAGACTGTACGACGAACAGCGACTAGAGTGGACGCATGGACGCAGGACCGGATTCCACGCCCCTCGACGGCCCCGCACCGGGCTCGCCCATGGACCGTCTCGCCCACGCCCTGCGCCGCGAGCGCGAGCGCCGCGGACTGAGCCTGTCGGAGACTGCGAAGCGGGCCGGGATCGGCAAGTCGACGCTGTCCCAGCTGGAGAGCGGCAGCGGCAATCCCAGCGTGGAGACGCTGTGGGCGCTCGCGACCGCGCTGGATGTCCAGCTGTCCCAGCTGCTCGACCCCGACCGCCCCCAGATGTCCGTCATCCGCCGCGGCGAGGCGATGGGCCTGCCGTCGGCCACCTCGGACTACTCCGCTGCGCTCCTGAGCGCATCACCGCCGCACGTGCGACGCGACCTCTTCCTGGTCCACCAGCAGCCCGGCGCCCCGCGCGTCGCGCAGCCGCATCCCTCGGGCACGGTCGAGCACCTCATCGTCTCCTCCGGCAGGCTCCGCCTCACCGTTGACGGCGAGTCGATCGAGGCCTCCCCCGGCGACTACATCCGGCACCCTGGCGACGCCCTCCACATCTACGAGGCGCTGGAACCGGACACCACGCTCATCTGCGTCGTCGAATCCAGCTGAGCACTCACCCCGCTGGTGGCGGTGCCGCGGGCCCCGCTCCCGAGGCCCCGGTCCCGTCCCGGCGCACGTCGCCGTCGTCGGTCCCAACCTGGGGCTGGGACTCAGCACCGACCTCGGAACTGGCCCCGGCCTCGGCGTCGTCCGGATCCGGGTTCTGCTCCTCCACGTAGCGCAGGGCGCCGGTCTCCGGCTCGACCTCCAGCGCGGGCAGCGCGGCCTGCGCCTCGTCGTGGGAGGCACCGGCGGCCTGGAGGAGGTCGACGGCCAGGGGGCGCAGGAGCAGCAGCATCGTCGTCTGCTCGATGTCCTCGTTCATCGCGAGGGTGGGCCGCAGCGTGTGCGCGACGCGGGTGAACATGCGCTCCGCCTCGATGCGGTCGCGGCCCTCGCGCAGGGCGTCGCGCAGGACCTCGGAGGCATCGGCCATCCCGGCGGCCGCCTGCGCGAGCATCGGCTCCGAGGCCCCGTTCTGGGCCACGGACACGGCGCGGCGCAGGACGACGCGCAGCATGCGCATCGAGCGGTCGGCGAACTCGCAGGCTCGGGCCAGGCGGCTCACCTCTGCCACGTAGCGGCGGGAGCGGGCGTTGATGCGGGCGGCCTCCTCCGCGATGCGCAGCGCGGCCCGCCATGAGTCGACGTACTGCTGGGAGTCGCGCGCCCGCGACAGCGCACGGCGGGCCGCCTGCGGGTCCTCGCGGCGCAGCGCGTCAGCCGCCTCCCGCAGCAGCAGCGCGATCTCCTCGAGGAGGTTCGCGGCCTGGTTGCGCGGGCGCTTGCGTGCGTCCGATGGGGTGATGAAGGCCATGACCACTGCGGTCGAGGCGCCCACGAGCGCGTCGGTCGTGCGGGAGAACGCACCATCCGTCATCGCCGCCGGCACCGTGACGATGTAGATCGACTGGATGCCCAGCTGGGTCACGAAGATCGCACCGGAGTTCACCACCATGCCCAGGCACACCGCCAGGAACAGCATGACCATCAGCTGCCACAGGCCGCCACCGAAGGTCTGGACGAAGAGCTCACCGAACAGCACGCCCAGGACGGCTCCGCAGCCGATCTCCATCGACCGCCGCAGCCGCCGGTCAAGCATCGGCCCGATCCCCACAACCGCAGCGACTGCCGCGAAGAAGGGCATCGTGTGCCCCAGGACGTAGACGCAGAACGCGTACGCCACCGTCGCTGCGACGGTGAGCTGGAGGACCTGCCCGAAGTTCAGGCGCAGGCGCCTGGCACCCATGCGCGCGCGGTTGCGGACGACCAGGCCCGCTGTCGCCGTCCACCTGCGCATCCGCTCGCTGTCCGCCACACCGCAACTCTAGCGACCCGGCGGCCGGACGGGAGGGTGCATTGTGCCGCTCCCTCGGCGCGGCGACCGGCTGTGCGATGCTGGCGGGGATGAGCCACGACGATGAACGGGGTGCCGCGATGAGTTCCTCCTCGACCGCACCGGCGACGCAGACTGCCCAGTCGGCGCAGCCGGCCCAGACAGCGCAGACTGCCCGGATGCCGCGAACGACCAACCTGACGCGCGCCGAGGCGCAGGAGCGCAGCGCCCTCCTGCGGGTCGACAGCTATGCCGTCGACCTGGACCTGTCCGGTGCCGCGGACCCGTCCGTCGCGGTGTTCGGCAGCCGCACGGTCGTCGACATGACCGCTCGCGCTGCGGGCGCCACGTTCATCGACCTCATCGCACCCGCCGTCCGCTCCGTCACCCTCAACGGGGAGCCGCTCGACCCGGACGAGGTCTTCGACGGCGCCCGCATCCGCTTCACGGTCCGGGAGGGCGCGAACCGCCTCATCGTCGTCGCCGAGGCCGCCTACTCCCGCTCCGGCGAGGGCATGCACCGCTTCACCGATCCCGCGGACGGGCTCACGTACCTCTACACGCAGTACGAGCCCACGGACGCCCGCCGCGTCGCCGCGGTCTTCGACCAGCCGGACCTCAAGGCGCCCTACACATTCCAGGTCCTGGCCCCGGCGGAGTGGACCGTGCTGAACAACACCGCCGCGGACTCCGTCACCGACCTGACCCCCGAGGCCGCCGGCACCCGCCCGGACCACGGTCCCGTCCGCCTGCACCGGTTCGCCCCCACCCTGCCGGTCTCGTCCTACCTCACGTGCGTGTGCGCGGGTCCCTACGCCTCGATCACGACCGAGCACCACATCGAGGGCACGGACCTGATCGTCCCCCTGGGCGTGCACGTGCGGCAGTCGCTGGCCGCCCACGTCGACCGGGACGACATCCTGCGCGTGACCCGGCAGGGCCTCGACTTCTTCCACGGGATCTTCGACCAGCCCTATCCGTGGGGGAAGTACGACCAGATCTTCGTCCCGGAGTACAACCTGGGCGCAATGGAGAACCCCGGACTCGTCACCTTCACGGACGCCTACATCCACCGCGACCGTGCCACGCGCGCCGAGCGCGAGGCCCGCGCCACGACGATCCTCCACGAGATGGCCCACATGTGGTTCGGCGACCTCGTGACGATGGCGTGGTGGGATGACCTCTGGCTCAAGGAGTCCTTCGCGGACTACATGGGCAACCACGCGCTGGCCTCGGCAACGGAGTACGACGACGGCTGGGTGAGCTTCGCGCTGCGCCGCAAGGACTGGGCGTACCGGCAGGACCAGTACCCCACCTCGCACCCGATCGTCGCGGACATCCCGGACGTCGAGGCCGCCAAGCTCAACTTCGACGGCATCACCTACGCGAAGGGCGCGTCCGTCCTCAAGGCCCTCGTCGAGTACGTGGGCGAGGAGGCGTTCCTCGCCGGCTCGAACGCGTACTTCGCGGCGCACGCGTTCGGCACGGCGCGGCTCGAGGACTTCCTCGCCGCACTTGATGCTGCCGCACCGGACCGCGATGTGCGCGCCTGGGCAGCCGCGTGGCTGCAGACGCGCGGCACGTCCGAGCTGGCGCTGGAGATCGAGACCGACGCCGAGGCCGGGGAGACTGCTCCTGCCGGCTCCCCTGCCCCGCGCATCACCACGGCCCGGCTCACCCAGAGGGACGGCTTCGCGCCCGAGGACGAGGCCGGAACCCTCCGCCCGCACCGCCTCGTGCTGGCTGCCTTCGACGAGGTGGACGGCGCTGAGCCAGCCGGCCTGCGGCTGACCCGGACGTGGGATGTCGAGGTGACCGGGGCCTCGGCGGACGTCGACGTACTCGTGGGGCAGCCGAGTCCCGCGCTGCTCCTGCTCAACCACGGCGACGGCGACTACGCGAAGATCCGGCTGGACCCCGCCTCTGAGGCGACCGCGGTCGCGCGAGTGGGCGACCTGGAGCCCCTGGACCGGGCGGTCGTCATCTCGTCGTTCGCGAACGCATTGCGGGACGGGGTCATGCCGGTGTCCGCATACCTGCGGGCGGCCTCCGGCGTGCTGCTGACGGAGGACCACCCGGGCATCCTCGCCTCGGTGACGGGGACGGTCGCGACGGCGCTGGACCGGTGGGTGCGCGAGGACG
>DWZY01000190.1 GCA_019117325.1 Candidatus Brevibacterium intestinigallinarum | reverse complement strand
CCCGATCCGCGTCCGCCGGGGTCGTGTCGACCGGGCCGGGACGGGCGTGCCCGTGGAACTCCGCGGGTCCGGACACGTGGACGTACCCGCCCTCCGTGGCGTGCCGGGCCCGGGTGAGGACCGGGCGACCGGACAGGTACGCATCGTCCGGGAGGTCCTCGATGCGGGTGACGCGGTGGACGGGGATGCCGGCGGCGGCGCACTCGGCCTCGATCTGCGCGCAGGTCCGCGGCGCGATGTAGTCGGCCAGGATCTGCTCGTACAGCGCGGGATCCCCGCTGCGGGCCCGGTTCGTCGCGACCCGGGGATCGCTCAGGTAGTCGGGCCGCTCGATGAGGTCGCAGAACCGCCGCCAGTTCGCGTCCGTGTACGGCATGACGCAGACCCAGCCGTCCTGCGCGGGATGCGGGCGGTGCTCCGGTGCCAGCACCCGCGACCAGCCCACGGGCCCCGCCGGCGGGTCGAAGGTGCGCCCGCCCATGTGCTCGACGAGCGTGAACGCGGCCATCGTGTCGACCATCGGCACGTCGACCCATGCGCCCTCGCCGTCCGCCGTCCGTGCGTGGAGTGCGGCGAGCGCCGATTGCGCCATCGTCATGCCGCACACCTTGTCCGCGACGACGTAGGGCGAGTACCGGGGCTCGCCGTCGCGCAGCCGGTACGTGTCCGCCACGCCCGAGGCCGCCTGGACGATGTCGTCGTACGCGGGGTCGTCTCCCCGCGTCGAGCTCGAGGCGAAGCCCTGCCCCGTCACGAGGATCGCGCGCGGATTGCGCCGGTGGACCTGCTCCCAGTCCAGCCCGAACTCCCGCCGGCGCGCCGGCAGCATGTTCGTGAGGATGATGTCCGCCCAGCCCACGAGTCCGTCCATCTGCCGGCGCCCGGCCGGGGTGCGGGCGTCGACGACGATGCTGCGCTTGCCCGCGTTGAGGTTCATGGACAGGGCCGCCGTCCCGGCAGGACCCAGGAGGCCGGCCCGCCTGCCGATGTCGCCGCCGGGCGGCTCCGCGCGGATGACGTCCGCACCCAGGTCGGTGAGGATCTTCCCCGCGTAAGGCGCCATGATGACAGTCCCCACCTCGAGGACCCGGACCCCGTCCAGGGGCGCGGGGCGGAGTACTCCAGTTCCCGTCATCGTCATGCTCCCCCGCCCATCAGCTCCGGGATGACCAGCGCCAGCTGCGGGAACACGAACACGAGGACGACGACGACGAGCATCGCCAGGATGAACGGGACGGCACCCAGGAAGACCGTCTCCAGCGGGATGCGGCTGGCCCTCGCGGTCACGAACGCGTTGAGGCCCAGCGGTGGGGTGACGAGACCGATCTCCGCCACGAGGATGACGACGATCCCGAACCAGATGGGGTCGTACCCCAGCGACTCGACCAGCGGGAGCGTCACCGGGACCGTCAGGGCGATGATCGCCATCTGATCCATGAAGAAGCCCAGCACCAGGTAGACCACGACGATGCCCAACATGATGACGACCGGCGCGACGTCCCACTCTCCCACCGCTGCGACGACGGACGGCGTCACCCGGCTCTCCGCCAGGAAGTGCCCGAACACGTGGGCGCTCACGATGATGAACATGATCATGACGCTGCTGGTGACCGTTCCCACGAACGCGTCGCGGATGGCGGCCCACGAGGTCCGCCCGTACGCGACCATGAGGCCCAGGGCGCCCAGCGCGCCCACGGCCGCGGCCTCGGTGGCGGTCGTGATGCCGAAGAACACGGCACCCACGACCAGCAGGAAGAGCACACTGATCGGCAGCAGGCCCCCGATGGCCCGGGCCTTCTGCGCGAGCGTCGAACCCTCCGCGGCCGGCGCCTGACCGCGCAGCGCCTGGATGTAGACGACTGCGCACAGTGCCGCCGCCATCAGGAGGCCCGGCACCAGCCCGGCCAGCAGCGTCTGTCCCACGCTCGTCTCCGCCGTGATCGCGTAGAAGATGAGGAGGATGGACGGCGGGATCATCGCGGCGAGGGTGCCCGCACTGGCGACCGCACCCGTTGCCAGGCGCGGCGAGTAGCCCTGCCGCACCATCTCGCCCGTCGACGTGTGTGCCAGGGTTGCGGCGGATGCGGTGGACGAGCCGGACACGGACGCGAAGCCCGCGCCCGCGAGGACGGCGGCGATGCCGGTGCCGCCGCGCACCCGTCCCACGAGGACCCGCGCGCTCTCGAACAGGGAGCTCAGGGCACCGCTGGCCAGCACGAAGTGGGCCATGAGGATGAAGAGCGGGATCGCGGCGAGCGAGTACTTGCCCGAGGCGGTGATGGGGATGACCTGGACGACCGCGTACGCACCGCTGAGCCCGTCCACGGCGACCATGCCCGCGAGGCCGGCGATGAGGATCGCGAACGCGATCGGCACGCGCAGCAGGATGAGGACCAGCAGCAGTGCTGTGATGGCGAGAACGATCATGGCTGGTGCCCTTCTGCTGTGTCCTCGATCTCGCCGTCGCGCAGGAAGCGCGGAGCATCGAGCACGGCGACGACGAGGAGGCCCAGGCCGCCCAGGGGCTGGAGGGCGAGCCAGGTCCACGTGGGGATGGGGACCTCGGCGGATCCCGGCGGCGGTGCATCGCCCAGGGCGGCGGCGTGGATGACCCCGCTCAGGCCTGCGGCCAGCAGGAGCGCGGCGCCGATGAGGATGCAGAGCAGCGCGATGATCCGGGCGAGGCGCTGCCAGCCTGCGGGCAGGCGCGAGTAGAGCATGCCGGCGCTCACGTGGCCGGCGCACACATACATCCAGGGCAGGGCCAGGAACACCATGCCGGGCATCATGAGGCGCTCGACGGCGCTCACGTTCCAGCCCAGCGGTGCAGAGAGGAGGTAGCGGGAGCCCGCCTCCAGGAGCATGACGAGGAACATCGCGGCGACGGCCAGGCCGGAGACCGCGGCGCTGGCGGTGCCGATCCCTCGGACCACCGGGTGCAGCCGCTGCTGCGCGGCCGGTGGTGCGGCGTCGGCTGCTGCGGCGGCTGCCGCGGTGCTCGGCTCGGTGCCCGGGTCCTGTGGGATGGAGGAGTCCGTGCTCATGTCTCAGTCCTCCTCATCCGTGGTCGGGTCATCGGCTGGCGCCTGGTCGGTCTGGTCGACCCCGTCGTCCTGGTGCCGGGCGAGCGCGTCCTCGTAGGCGCGCAGCACCTCGGTGCCCGGACGGCCCGCGGCATCGACGGCGTCTGCCCACTGCTCGCGCAGGGGGTCCAGGTGGGTCGCGAACTCGGCCTTCTGCTCGTCCGTGAGCTCCGTGAACTCGACGCCCGCCTCGCGCATCGCCTGCTCCGAGGCCGGGTTCTCCTCCATGATTCCCGCGCACATGCGGTCCGTGGCCGCTTCCGCCGCGGTCATGACACGGTCCTGCTGGGCGGGGCTCAGCTCCTGCCACGCATCCTCCGCGATGACGTACGGCACCCCGAAGGACCCCATGTTGGCGCCCTTCGTCGAGTGGTGGAGAACCTCCTCGAGGCGGTAGGGCGTGACGCTGGCGTACGGGAAGGAGATCCCGTCGACGGTGTTTCGCGACAGTGCTTCGTACGCGTCTGCGGCGGTCATGCTGACAGGGGCGCCGCCCAGCGATTCGATGTTCGTGTCCATCGCTCCGCCGGAGGACCGGATCGTCAGCCCGGGGACATCCTCGGGGCTTGTGATCGGACGCGAGACGGTCATGATCTCGTAGCTGGGGATGACGGCCACCCACAGGGGACGCAGACCGCGCGGCTCGTACTCCTCCTGGTAGAGGATCCCGTCCTCGGAGAGCACGTCCGTGTACGCGGCGGCTGCGACACAGGAGTCCTCCTCGAGGCCCGGCAGATCCGTCACGCTGGACAGGGGCAGCTGGTCCGCCAGGTAGGCGGGTGCGGCAGGAGTGATCTCCAGCGAGCCCGCCTGCGCCAGATTCACGATGTCGCGGGCGCCGCCCAGCTGACCGGCGGGGTAGTACTCGATCCCCACCTCCCCGTCGCCCGCGGCGGTGACGTCCTCGATGAACCCCTCCACCCCGTACCGGGCGAACATGTGGGTCGTGGAATAGCTGTCCGCGAGCTTGAGGACAGGTGCGTCGTGCACCTCGCCGGAGCATGCGGTGAGCGCCGTGAGCCCGGCGACCGCGCAGGCGGCTCCCAGCACGCGCGGAGCCCGTGATCTGCGCCCCGGGGGCACAGTCCGTGGGCGGTGGTCGTCGTCGACCATGGATGCCTACCTCCGTTGGTATATGCGAATTCGAGTTCGCTAGCGTGAACAACGCTAGGAGTGAGGCGTGGTGTGCGTCAACCCTCGGGCATGAGTGCTGACGGCCTCCGCCTCAGGCCTGTCACTGCAGGACCGCCACTGCGGGACCACCGCAACGGGCCCGCAGACCCGTCACCTCCGGGGCGCCGCGCAGAGCACGTCGACGTGCGCCTGCAGGTGTGCACGCATGAGCGATTCCGCGGATGCCGCATCGCCCGCACCCAGCGCCGTGAGGATCCGTTCGTGGACGAGGATCGTCTCCCGCAGCTCCCTCTCGCGGATGCGGGCGGGGTCGTCCGTCACCTCGCGGATGGGTGCGATGAGGCCGCGGATGAGCGCCGCGAGGACCTCGTTCCCACTGGCCTCCGCGATGAGGACGTGGAAGCGGGCATTCGCCTCGAAGAACTCACCGCGCTCACGCGCCCGGGCCATCCGCGACTGCAGTTCCTGCAGGTTGGAGAGCTGCTCCGGGGTGATCCGCTGTGCCGCCAGCCCCGCGCACGCGGGCTCGATCGAGGCACGCGCCTCTGCCAGATCCACCCCGGGGAAGCCTGCCATCCCGATGCCGCGCTGCAGCGCCGCGGTCACCTGGTCACCCCCGGGCTCCGCGACGAACGTGCCGCCGCCGCGCCCCACGCGACGCACGACCAGCCCTTCCGCCTCGAGGAGGGCGAGCGCGCTGCGGACCGTCGTCCGGCTCACACCCAGCTCCTGCGCCAGGACCCGCTCCGGCGGCAGCGGAGCGCCCACCGCCAGCTCGCCGTCCAGCATCCGCGCGCGGAGTCCCTGTGCGACCTGCTCCGCTCCGCTCATGGGACGCCTCCTTCACGACCGGCCTTTCGCCCGCACCCTTAATGGTAGTACCTTTGAGGCGAAGCGCACGAGACCGCGCCGGCACGGGTCGAGGCGCACGCACCCGATGACGAGTGATGGAGGCCGCCGTCGCGGCGGTGGAGGCAGGAGGAACCCATGGAGTTCGGACTCACGGACGAGCAGGTCGAGCTGCGCGCGGCGGCGCGGGACATCGTCGCGCCCTTCGACGACGAGTACTGGGCGCAGAAGGACCTGGACAAGGAGTTCCCCACCGAGTTCTACGACCACCTCGCCTCACATGGCTGGCTGGGCATCACGACGCCGGAGGAGTACGGGGGCGGCGGCATGGGCATCACAGAGGCGACCCTGCTGCTCGAGGCGATCGCGGCCGGCGGCGGCGCGATGAACGCGGCCAGCGCCGTCCACATGACGATCTTCGGGATGCATCCGGTCATCGTCCACGGCTCCGACGAGCTCAAGCAGGAGAACCTCCCCCGGGTGGCCTCCGGCGACCTGCACGTGTGCTTCGGGGTGACTGAGCCGGACGCCGGCCTCGACACGACCCGGATCACGACGACCGCGACGCGACGCGGCAGCGACTACGTGGTGCGCGGGCGCAAGGTGTGGATCTCGAAGGCGCTGGAGTCGGAGAAGATCCTCCTGCTGACGCGGACGACGCCCCGCAGCGAGGTCCAGAAGCCCACGGACGGACTCACCCTCTTCTTCACGGACCTGGATCGCGACCGCGTCGACATCCGCCCCATCCGCAAGATCGGGCGCAACGCGGTCTCGTCGAACGAGCTGGTCATCGACGACCTCGTCGTCCCGGAGGCCCATCGTGTGGGCGAAGAGGGCAAGGGCTTCTCGTACATCCTGGACGGGCTCAACCCGGAGCGCATGCTCATCGCAGCGGAGGCCCTGGGCATCGGACGCGCGGCGCTGGCCAAGGCGACCTCGTACGCGCAGGACCGCGTCGTGTTCGACCGCGCGATCGGCATGAATCAGGGCATCCAGTTCCCGCTGGCGGACTCCCTGGCCAAGCTGGACGCGGCGGAGCTGGCGCTGCGGCAGGCCACGTGGACGTATGACCGCGGACTGCCCAGCGGGAGGACCGCGAACACCGCGAAGTACCTCTGCGCCGAGGCCGGCTACGAGGCCGCCGACCGTGCCGTCCAGACCCACGGCGGCATGGGGTACTCGGAGGAGTACCACGTGGGCCGCTACCTCCGGGAGGTCCGCCTCATGCGCATCGCACCCGTCAGTCAGGAGATGGTGCTCAACTACCTGGGCACGAAGGTCCTGGGGCTCCCCCGCTCATACTGAGCCCGGTCGCGCTGAGTCACGCGCGCCCCGAGGGAGCCCCGGACCCCGCGCCTCAGCCCCGCGCCGGGACGGGACCGCTCTTCTTCCGCGCTGCGGCCACACCCCACGACACCCCGGTGAAGGTCGCGCCGCCGGCCAGCAGGCAGAGGACGACCAGCCAGTGCATCGTCTCCTCGATGCTGGCGCCGAAGATCGTGAAGCACACGAATCCGATGATCGCCGTGATGCCCACGGCGATGCCGGCGGAGACCGCCGACTGATAGAAGTTCTCCTGGACGACCGACAGTTCCTGCTGTGCCATGATGCGCCTCCGCATTCGAACCGATGTGATACTCCGCACAGTAGGATCGAGAACAGCAGGCAGGACAGTTCCTCCCGAATCGGAGTGCAGACGTGGCAGACCTCCCCCGGTACCGGCTCACGCGCGGGGCCTTCGACATCATCTCCGCCTTCGGCTCGCTGCGCGCCTCCGCCGTGCCGGGCCCCGTCATCACCGCGGTCCTGGGCCTGCAGGGGTACCAGCCGTCAGCGGTGCGCAACCAGATCACCCGGCTCGTCCAGCGCGGTCTGCTGCAGCGGACGAAGGCGGGCGCGACGTCCGTGTACTCGCTGGACGAGACGATCCAGCACCGCTTCGACATGCTGTCTGCGGATGCCGCCGCACCCCCGTACACCGGACAGTTCGAGGGACTCCTCTTCGCGGTCCCGGAGTCGATGCGCTCGCTGCGCGACCGGATCGTCTACGTGTCGCGTTTCGCCGGGTACCGCCCGCTGCGGCCGGGCGTGCTCATCGGCTTCGAGGATGCGACCGAGACCCTCGTCGCCGCCCTCGCGACGGAGCTGGAGGAGGCCGGCGGTCTGCGCGACGGCGCGCGCGATGACCTCCTGTGGGAGCGCTGCCAGCTGGTCCCCGCCGACCTCGCGCAGGCCCGCCGGTGGACGGACCGAGCCTTCGACGTGCGCGGTCTCCACGCGCAACTGGGCGAGGTCGAGGAGCTGGCTCAGCGCGCCCCGGAGCTCGCCGTCGACCACACGTCGTACTACGACACGTTCTTCGAGGTCTCCCAGCGGGTCATGGGCTTCCCCTCGCTGCCGGTCGAGCTGACGCCCGGCCTGCACAGCAACGAGCGCATCGGAGCGGTCATGGGTGCTCTCATCGGCCTGTTCGTGGAACGCTTCGCCGCCGAGGCCGTGGAGACGGCGCTGGCCCAGCCCAGCGCCGCTCTCATCGAGTTCCTGCCGGACGCCGCGTGGGCGCCCGGCTGAGACCCAGATAGATGAGCACTCGACTGAGACGCCGACGGAGTGCCGCGGGCTCGCACAGTCCCCGCAGGAACGCGAACGGCCGGCCCTCCTGCGAAGAGGAGGACCGGCCGTCGGAGCCTGCGATCAGGCGGTCGCGGCAGCCTGCCGTTCCGCGATCTGCACGACGTTGACCAGGAGCATGGCGCGGGTCATGGGGCCCACGCCGCCCGGGTTGGGCGTGAACGCGGAGGCCTTCTCGCGGGCTGCCCGGTCGATGTCGCCCACGACCTTGGACTTCCCGGACTCCGGGTCCGTCTCGCGGGAGACGCCCACGTCCACAAGGATCGCTCCATCCTTGACCATGTCCGGCGTCACCATCCCGGCCTGGCCAGCCGCCGCGACGATGACGTCCGCCTGGGCCACGAGTGCGGCCAGGTCCCGGGTGCCCGTGTGCGTGAGGGTGACGGTCGCGTTGATCGACTTCCGGGTCAGCAGCAGGCCGATGGGCCGGCCCACCGTCACACCGCGGCCCAGGACGACGACGTGCTTGCCATCCAGGTCGATGTCATGCCGGGACAGGAGCTCGACGATGCCCGCGGGGGTGCAGGGCAGCGGCGTGTCGATGTCCTCCTTGACCCGCAGCACCA
>DWZY01000189.1 GCA_019117325.1 Candidatus Brevibacterium intestinigallinarum | reverse complement strand
GGCCCGGGTCCACCGGATCCACCCGGTCGGACTGCGCCGCGTCCAGGGCGTCGAGCAGCCGCTTCTGCACGGCAGGGTCGACGTCCTCGGGCACCGCAGTGCTCGCCGTACCCACGGGTGACGCCGTCATTTGCTCGTCCTGCAGGTGGGTGACCCAGTCCTCCAGGACCTGGTCATGGGAGCGAGCTGCGGCCTCGGCGGCGGTCTGCAGCCTCACCAGCGTGAGCTGCCGCTTCTCCTCGAGGTCCTCCGCACGGGAGCGGGCGAGGTCGCCCTCCAGCTCGTCCAGGATCGGGACCTCGCCGGTGAGCTCGCGCCGCATCCTCGCGATGATCGTCAGCGGCAGCATGATGACCATCGCGACGGCCAGCACGGCATAGACGATGAGCATCGCGCCGACGATCGCCCCGAACATGTCGCCTCCCGGTCCGTCCCGTCCTTCGAGCATACGGCGGTCCGGCACAGGATGGCAGGGGTCCGTGGATCTCACAGGTGCCTGAGGACCCTGGACAGCGGGCGGCTGGTGGGGAAGGGTCGAGGGTGAGTGGCTCGGCACTCGGGCCACTGGGACGACTCCCTTGAGTCACGAGGAGGAGCACACGATGAACACTCCGGAATCCATCGCCTACACAGCACGCGCAGAGGTCACCGGCGGTCGTGACGGCCGCGGCGCCACCGACGACGGGAAGCTCGAGGTCGCACTCCAGACCCCCAAGGAGATGGGCGGATCCGGTGAGGGCACCAACCCGGAGCAGCTCTTCGCCGTGGGCTACGGCGCCTGCTTCCAGGGCGCCCTGGGCCTGGCGGGCAAGGAGATGGGCGTCGACACGTCGAAGTCCGTCGTCAACGCGGAGGTGGGGATCGGCAAGGAGGGCGAGAGCTTCGGCCTGAGCGTCAAGCTCTCCGTGAGCATCCCCGGCATCGACAAGGACCAGGCGCAGAAGGTCGTCGACCGCACGCACGAGCTGTGCCCGTACTCGAAGGCCACCCGCGGGAACATCCCGGTCGAGGTCGTCGCGGTCTGACGCACGGCTGACGTCGCCTGACGCGGGCGGCGCGGCAACGGCCCGGGTGGGAGCGATAGTCGCTCCCACCCGGGCCGTTGCGGTGTGCAGTCAGATCGCGCCACTCACATCAGTGATCGTGCCCCTCGTGCTCGTCGGCGTCCTCGTCCCCGTGATCATGCCCCTCGTGACCGTCGTCTTCGCCGTGCTCGGTCGCGCCCTCGGCGACCGCGCCGCTGGCGACGGCGACCTCGTTCGGAACCTGGGGCAGCTCGTACGAGGTGACCACGGCCTCGGCGCCGTCCTCCGCCTTCGTGAGGTCGACGATGCTGATCCGCTGCGCCTCCGGGTCCGACACGAAGGCGAGGTCATCGCTGACGGTGAGGCTGGGCATGGGCTGCTGCCAGTCGGCGGGCTCGTCCCAGGCCTCGGTGACCGGGACCTCGGCGGTGATGTCGCCGGATTCCGGGTCGATCACCCGCAGCGTGCCGTCGTCGCCCAGGACCAGCGCCTCGCCCTCCGGGCCGCGGGCCAGCGAGCGGAACGCGTAGCTGGCCGGCAGGTCCACGACCTGGATCTCGCCCGAGGCCGTGTCCGTCAGACTCACCTGCGTGGGGTTCTCCTGCTCCGCGTCCGGGTCCGTCTTGTAGTCGCCCAGCACGACCGGCGACGCGTCCGAGCCCGCCTGATTCCCGATCCGCGCGTAGTCGACGTCCGCGGCGATGTGCTCGATCGAGTCGCCATCGACGATGACGATGCCGTTCTCGCAGCCCAGGGTGATGACCCCGTCGGCGGCGACGGCCTCCCCGTGGACGCCGGGGCAGTCGTCCGTGCGGGCGATCTCCTCGCCGTCCGCGTCCTGGATGAGGACGGTGCTGCGGGAGTCCTCGGTGCCCTCCGTCAGGACGACGCTGCCGTCCTCGCGGGGGACCGCGACCCCGTGGTGGGCGTCCGGCAGGGTGAGGTCGTCCGTGCTGATCGCGGCTGTCGCTTCCAGGGTCGTGGGGTCGAAGGACTTCACGATCCCGTCTCCGTCGAAGAACGCCGCTGCGGTCCCGTCGTGGACGACGAGGTGGCCGGGGTGGCTGCCCTCGATCCGCTGGTCGCTCAGTACCGGATCCGTCGTGTACGAGTGGTTGTGGTCGCCGTGCGGCTCCGACCACGTGCCCGCGTCCAGCAGCCGGAACGAGTCGCCCTCCGTGAGGAACAGGTGCCGGTTGTCGCCGCCCTGGTTGAGCCGCGTGAAGCCCTCCGTGGGGAGGTCGGCCAGCTGCTCGCCCGTGAGCGCGTCGAGGACCAGCACCCCGCCGTCGTACGTGACGGCCACGCGCGGGTTGGCGCCGGCGGCCTCGTGGGTCTCGCGGTCGGACGGGTCGACGGCCGCTGTGGTCTCGGATTCCGCGCCCGAGGCCCCGGTCGCCTCCCCAGCCCCCTGCCCGCACCCAGCCAGGAGGGCCGCGGCGGCGACGGCGGCCAGTGGGGCGTAGGCGGCGCGGCGGGCGCGCGAAGTGCGGGTGGCGGGGGTGGTGGGGGTGCCGTGCGCGCGGGAGGCGAGTGCGGCGTGGGCGGGGGTGTCAGGGGTGTGCGGCATAGGTGCCTGCGTGGATGTCATGGGTCACATGGAACTGTGCGGCAGCGCGAATTGTCATAGGTGGATATATCGATGCGTGCATGGGTGGCGGGAGGTCGCGGGATGGGAACGTGTCCGTAAGGCGTGCGGTCGTGTCCGTCCCTGGTCGTAGTGTGGCCGCATGAGCGGATCGGATGGGCAGTCGGACGAATCTGTGGGCGACGTTGGTGGCGGTATGGACGCTGGTGCCCACACCGGAGAACTGCCCGAACAGCTGACAAGCGCAGCAGCCGCGGACGTGCTGGGCATCTCAAGTCCGACGCTCGCGAAGTGGGTGAGTGAGAGACGGATCGATGCATCGAAGAAGGGCACTCACGCCCGCTTCAAGAGGGAAGACGTGCTCGAGCTTCGCCGCCGGAACGCCGAAGTGAGGTGCTCTAGAGATTTCGGACAGTGGCCCCAATAGAATTGGGGTTGCGTAGAAAGTGAGATTTTGTCCGAATGTCTACCTCTCGTCGTCGCTACAGCCAGGAGTTCAAGGACCAGCTGTGCGAGGAAGTGATCTCCCCAGCAGAAGACGATCCGCTCGGTCGCTGATGCCTACGGCATCGGCGCTGAAACCCTGCGAAACTGGGTCAAGAAGTACAAGGCCGCCCACGGCGAAGATGAAGCCCAGGCGCCGCTGTCCGGCTCCGAACGAGCCCGGTTTGCGGAGCTGGAGCGGGAGAACCAGCAGCTGCGCGCCGAAGCGGCGTTCCTAAAAAAGCGGCCGCGTACTTCGCGCGGGAGCCACGGTAGTGGCGAAGTACGAATTGATCGACTCCCAACGCACCCATGCTCCTGACTCGGGCTGGTCGGTGGCGAACATGTGTCAAGCTCCGGGTTTCATAGAGGCTCTACTTCTTGGTTTTCTACGCAGCAACCAGCGCTGACCGATGCTGGTTGATCCACTCATCATGAACCTCGACCGGCGGTCGATAACCGATACCCGAATGCAGCCGACGCTGGTTGTACCAGGCAACCCACCTCGAGGTCTCCGCCATCACCTCAATCAGGCCGGACCACCGCCGTCGGTCGATCAGCTCGGCCTTGTACACCGAGTTCAACGCCTCAGCCATCGCGTTATCGAATGAATCCCCGCGCGATCCCACAGACGCGACGATGTCGGACTCCGCCAGCGTCTCGCCGTAGCGAATGGACCTGAACTGGACCCCGCGATCGCTGTGATGAACCAGTCCGGACACGTCCTCTCCGGCCCTGAACTTCGCCGCCAACGCCATCGTCAACGCGTCCCGCGCTAACGACTCGCGCATATGATTCGTCACCTGCCAGCCGACGATCTCCCGATGGAACACGTCCAAGATGAACGTCGTGTACACCCACCCCGACTCCGTCGGCACATAGGTGATGTCCGCAACCCATAAGCAGTTCGGGCCCTCAGAACTGAACTCACGCTCGACGAGATCCTCCGGGCATTCCTCGGCGCTGGCTGAGGCCGTCTTCGGACGCTTCTTACGCCGTCGGACACCCTCGATGCCCAGCTGCTTCATCAACCGCTCGATCGTGCACCGGGCTACCTGTCCGAACCGATCCGTGTACTCACGGTTGATCTCGTTCCACATCTTCCGCACCCCATAGCAGGAGTAGTTCGCCTCGTACACGTCGGTGATGACGCGCATCAGTTCAGCGTCTCGACGGCTCCGGGGTGAGGGCCTGCGCTTCTTGAACGCGTAATACGAGCTCACAGCAATCCGCGCTTCCGTCCTTTGCAGGGCGCGCACGATTGGCTCGACTCCGAACTCGTCACGGTGCTCGTCGATGAAGTCGACGATCACTTGGATGGGCGGTCGAGCTCCGCCGCGAAGAAAGCCGAGGCCTTCCTGAGGATCTCGTTGGCGCGCCTGGCTTCTGCCAGCTCGGCACGCAGACGACGGTTCTCGACTTCGAGACCCACGGACTCACCCGGGGTGTCCTGACCGGAGCTCTTGTGCTTACGCACCCAGACCCGCAGCGTCTCTTTGCTCAGGCCGAGCTCGTTCGCCACCCGAGTGATCGCACCATGGGCGGAGTCCTTGTCGGCCTGCGCGTGGAGGACGAGATCGACGGCTCGGGCCTTGAGCTCATCCGATTACTTCACTGGCATGAGAGAGTCTCCTTCTTCCAATCTCCCTGCCTCTATTATTCCCGGGGCGATCCACTCCCCGGTGTCGATGGAATACGTCGAGGTGTTCGAGGCGCTGCAGCGCGGCACCGTCGACTGCACACTGGCGCAGCTCATCTCCTCGGCCGAGGCAGGAGTCCTCGAGGTCGCACCGCACATCTCCTGCA
>DWZY01000188.1 GCA_019117325.1 Candidatus Brevibacterium intestinigallinarum | reverse complement strand
CAGCTGGCGGGCGAGCTCCGCACGCAGGTCGGAGAGCCGATCGAGGTTGGTCTGCAGGCCCGTGAGCTTCCGCAGCGCCTTCTCCTTGCGCTTGCGGTGCTTGAGGACGCCGGCGGCCTCCTCGATGAAGCCGCGGCGCTCGAACGGGTCCGCGTGAAGGATCGCATCGAGGCGGCCCTGGCCCACGATGACGTGCATCTCCTTGCCCAGCCCGGAGTCGCTCAGCAGCTCCTGGATGTCGAGCAGGCGGGCGGGCTCCCCGTTGACGCGGTACTCGCTGCCGCCGGAGCGGAAGAGGGTGCGGGAGATCGTCACCTCGGTGTAGTCGATGGGCAGGGCGCCGTCCGTGTTGTCGATCGTGAGGGCGACCTCGGCACGGCCCAGCGCCTGCTTCTTCGCGGTGCCCGCGAAGATGACGTCCTCCATCTTGCCGCCGCGCAGGTTCTTCGCCCCCTGCTCGCCCATGACCCAGGCCAGCGCGTCGACGACGTTCGACTTCCCGGAGCCGTTGGGGCCCACGACGCACGTGATGCCGGGCTCCAGCTCCAGCTTCGTCGCCGAGGCGAACGACTTGAAGCCGCGCAGGGTGAGGGTCTTGAGATGCATGGTGGATGAAGTCTATCCAGCCGCCGGTTTCCGGGGCTCCGTGCACGTGTGCGGAGCTCGGGTGCACGGGTGCGGGAGCAGAGGGGTGGTGGCCGTTGCGGGGAAGCGGATCTCGCGCGCACAGCCCGCACTCACAGGTGCCGTGCCGGATCCATCATCTGGTGCAGGATCCGAATCACGTCCACGCCGTCCGACCCCGCCATGTAGAACAGCAGGTGCCTGCCGACGCTGTACTGACGGTATCCGTCACGGAGTTCGTCGCACGCCCGCCCACGTCGCGGATCATCAGCGATGCGTTCGATGGCCGCCCTGATGTCCATCACATAGATCTCAGCCTGACCGACGTCCCAGCGCTCCGCGGTGTAGTCCCAGATCGAGGAGAGATCCAGGCGCGCGGCCGGTGTCAGGCGATAGCGGGTCACGACTTCTTCGCTGCGATGAATGCGTCGAAGTCGAAGGGCTCGGGAGCACCGCTCTCCTCACCCGCGACGAGGGCCGCTCGCAATGCGGCGACGCGTGTCTCCTGGTCCTCCAGCAACCGGAGGCCGGCTCGGACGACCTCGCTCGCAGAGCGATAGCGCCCCGAAGATACTTCTCGTGACAAGAACTCCGCGAAGTGATCGTCCAAGCTGATTGATGTGTTCTGCGCCATGACCCGATAATACCAATAATTGGTACAGGCGCGGTAGCAGGCTTCCGTCAATCGTTCAGCTGGATCACTCCGCCGTCGTCGACGGTGAAGGCGCCCGCCTCCAACCGCCGAGCCAGGTCCGAGAGCCACACGCGGTACGACGAGTACGCCGGCAGCGGAGTGGGCCCGTCGACGGGCAGGTGGATGATCTGGCCCGTCTCGCCCGCCGGCAGCGGAGCGAGGTCGATCGCGTGGCCCTCGCCCTCTGCGGAAGTGAACTGCAGCCAGCCGCGGCAGTTCACGATCGCCCGGACCCTGTCCGGTTCCATCCAGTCGATCGTCTCGTCCACGTCATCGCCCACGGCATCGGCCAGCAGATCCGACTGCTCGATCATCGCCCGCGCGCTCAGAAGGGTGTGGTGGTCGACGAGGTCCAGCAGCTGCGTCGGGTTGTCCTGACCATCATGGCGCAGGAGGCTCGCGACCAGGTCCTCCGGCAGTGGGTGCCCCACGGTGCGGGTCAGCTCATCGAGGTCATCCTGAGAGGCCGGGCCGCGCAGCGTCGCGAAGGCCGCAGGGCTCCGCTCCTCCAGCACGCGTTCGATGATCGTCCACGATTCATCGATGGTGAGGGGCTCAGCCACGGCGGACAGCCACGCGGCGAACCTCTCGTCGTCCGTGACGGACCAGGACTCGGGCACCTCGACGTCGAACTCCTCCTCGACCCAGGCGCGAAATGGTGCATGCGCGGCCGCCGTGTCCTCATCGTCCTCATCGACAGAGACGGGCTCGTCCCAGACCCACGGGGTCAGTTCGTCGTATCCGATCGCGATGAGGCGCAGGAAGTCGACGGGGTCATCCGCCAGGCGCTGCGGCGCGCCGCCCTCCGAGCTGAGCAGGACGGAGCGGGAGTCACCGGAAGGCGCGAACCAGAGTGCTGCGAAGCCGCCGGATCCGTCGGTCTCCGCGAGCGGGAGGAGTCTCCACGCATCCGGGGCGGCAGGGTCGAGCCAGCCGTCCGTCGACCGCGTCCCGGAGAACACCGCGCCCAGTCGGAACTCTCCCTCATACGGGGTGACGAACGGATCGTCGTCAGCATCGGTGCCGCCCCAGCGCTGGGCCTCCATGACCGACAGGGCCCGCCGCAGAGGCGCGGGCAGCTCGGTGCCCGGCGCCAGCCTCTCGACGAGACGCTCCTCGACGGAGGAGACACCCGGCATCGAGTAATCGTGGTCCTCCACCACGTGAGCGGAGGCGACCAGCAGGAGGACCGCATACTCGGACCCCATCTGGTCGCAGACGAGGATCCACCGGTCGCCGGCAGGCCATGCCCGCACCGTCACGAGGCCCAGGGAGTCCATGAGGACCTGAAGCATCGTGCACGCGTGCGCGTCGTCGGAACCGGGCAGCATCGTGCTCTCGCCCCATTCCGCGGTGAGGGCGGCCACGGCCCCCTCCACCACCGGTGCGGAGTGCTCGCGCACCACGGCCTCGCGCGTGCCGTCGTCGTCTTCGAGGCTGGTGCTGCGGCTGAGCTCCACGATGCGGAGGTCAATGGTGTCCGAGGACATGACCTCGACCCCGTCGATGATCTCTTCGGCATCGCTGTCCGCACCCGCCTGCCAGGGCAGCGCGAG
>DWZY01000187.1 GCA_019117325.1 Candidatus Brevibacterium intestinigallinarum | reverse complement strand
AGCGCACGAGGTGGGTCCGCACGCCCCAGCTCAGCTCGAGCTGGTTGCGCACCCGCGGATCCGGGGTGAAGGCGATGACCGGGCGCCGCTGGCGCAGTCGCGACATGCGGCGGACCGAGTCGCCGGACTGCGTGAACGTGCACACGAGGTCGATGCCCAGCTGGTGTGCGATCTGCGCGGCCGCAGCGGTGATCGCCCCGCCGCGCGTGTGCGGGGTCGAGCCCAGCGACGGGATGCGGTCGAGCCCCTCCGCCTCCGTCGCCTCGATGATGCGGGCCATCGTCCGCACGGACTCCAGCCAGTGCGCCCCGATCGAGGTCTCCCCCGACAGCATGAGGGCGTCCGCGCCGTCGAGCACGGCGTTCGCGCAGTCGCTCGCCTCTGCGCGGGTGGGGCGCGGCGACTCGATCATCGACTCGAGCATCTGCGTCGCGACGATGACGGGCTTGGCCTGCCGTCGCGCGACCTCGATCGCCCGCTTCTGCACGATCGGGACGTCCTCCAGCGGCAGCTCGACGCCCAGGTCGCCGCGCGCCACCATGACCCCGTCGAAGGCCGCGACGATCTCCTGGATGCGGTCGATCGCCTGCGGCTTCTCGAGCTTCGCCATGACCGGCAGATGCACGTCCACCTCCGCCATGACGCGGCGGACGTCCTCGATGTCCTCCGGTCCTCGGACGAAGCTGAGTGCCACCCAGTCGGCGCCGTGCGCGAGGCCCCAGCGGAGGTCCGCGAGGTCCTTCTCCGTGAGCGCGGGGACCGACACCGCCACACCGGGCAGGTTGATGCCCTTGTGGTCGGAGATCCGACCGGGGACCTCGACCTCCGTGACGACGTCCGTCTCCGTCACCACGACCGCACGCAGCCGGACACGGCCGTCGTCGATGAGCAACGGGTCGCCCGGCTGCACGTCGCCCGGCAGACCGGTGTACGAGGTGCTGACGATCGTCTCATCGCCGGCGACGTCCCGGGAGGTGATCGTGAAGCGGTCACCGATTCCCAGTGCGGGCTTCTGCCCGTCGGCGAAGGTCCCGACGCGGATCTTGGGCCCCTGCAGGTCGAGCAGGACCGCCACGGGGATGCCCGCATCCTCCGAGGCCCGGCGGAGCAGCTCGAGGCGCTCCTCATGATCCGCGTGCGTCCCGTGGCTCATGTTGAAGCGGGCGACATTCATCCCCTCGGAGAGGAGATTCCGCATGTCGTCATAGGTCGTCTGTGCTGGTCCCAGGGTTGCAACGATCTTGGCATGCCTCATGGCACCAGCCTACTGCCTACGGGGTGGCCGTCAGTGCCACGTCATGGGCCGTCACCGGACGCGGCAGAGAGGTCTCCCCCATGAGGTGCGCGTCGACCGCGGCAGCGGCTGCGCGGCCCTCGGCGATGGCCCAGACGATGAGCGACTGGCCCCTCCCGGCATCGCCCGCGACGTAGACGCCGTCGAGCTCCGTCGAGTAGTCCGCGCTGCGGCTCAGGACTCCCCGATCGACGCCGAGGCCCCAGGCGGCGGCCGTCTGCGTCTCCGGTCCCGTGAAGCCCATCGCGATGAGCACGAGGTCAGCAGGCAGGTCCTCCTCCGTGCCCGGTTCCGGGACGCGCCCGGCGTCCGTGTGGGCGGTCCGAGCGACGCGGAGCGCGCGGACGGCTCCGGCACCGTCGTCCAGCGCCTCGACCGTCGAGGCGAGGAAGCGGCGCTCGCCGCCCTCCTCGTGACTGGTCGAGACCTCGAAGATCCGGGGGTCCGTGGGCCATGGCTCGTCCTCCGAGCGCTGCGCGGGTGGCCTGTGGCCGATCGCGAGCGTCGTGACGGAGGCCGCTCCCTGGCGCAGGGCGGTGCCGACGCAGTCCGAGCCCGTGTCGCCGCCCCCGATCACGATGACGTGCTTCCCGGCCGCATCGATGTGCTGCGGGTCCGCCTCGGCGCCGGCCTGGCGTCGATTCTCCGGGACGAGGTAGTCCATCGCCGGATGCACGCCCGCCAGGTCCGCGCCGGGGATCCGGAGCGCGCGCGGGACCGTCGCTCCCGTGCAGACGAGGACGGCGTCGACGCGATCGCGGAGGTCCTCCCAGGAGAGATCGGTGCCGATCTCGATGCCCGTGCGGAAGCGCGTGCCCTCCCGTCGCATCTGCTCGAGCCGACGGTCGATGTGGTGCTTCTCGAGCTTGAAGTCCGGGATGCCGTACCGCAGCAGTCCGCCGATCCGATCCTCGCGCTCGAAGACGACGACGGAGTGCCCGGCTCGTGTGAGCTGCTGGGCCGCGGCCAGACCTGCGGGTCCGGATCCCACGACCGCGACGGTCCGACCGGACATCCGCTCGGGCGGGCGCGGGACGACGAGGCCCTCCTCGAACGCCCGGTCGATGATCGTCTGCTCGACATTCTTGATCGTGACGGCGGGCTGGGAGATCGCGAGGACGCACGCCGACTCGCAGGGTGCGGGGCACGCGCGGCCGGTGAACTCCGGGAAGTTGTTCGTCGCATGGAGGAGCTCGCTGGCCCGTGCCGTCTGCCCGCGCCACATGGCGTCGTTGAACTCCGGGATGATGTTGCCCAGCGGGCACCCCTGGTGGCAGAACGGGACCCCGCAGTCCATGCAGCGACCGGCCTGCCGCACGAACGCGGAGTTGTCCTGCCGCTCCTGCTGCACTTCGCGGTAGTCGAGCAGCCGGACGGCGACGGGCCGGTACGGGGGAAGCTCCCTCTCCGTCACCGTGAGGAATCCGTGCGGGTCAGCCATGAGTCATCTCCAGGATCGAGCTCCATGCCTCGGAGCCATCGGGGTCGGTGCCGTCCTCCTCGAAGCGCTCACGCAGCGCGAGGACGGCCTGGAAGTCAACGGGAACCAGTTTCGTGAAGCGGCCGAACACGTCCTCACCGCGCTCCAGGCGCGCGATGAGGGAGGCCACGAGCGGTGAGCCCGTCTGCGCGAGGTGCTCGCGGAGCAGCGTCTCCAGTTCGCGCGTGTCGTCGCCGGAGAGTCCGCGCAGGTGGAACCGCCCCGCAGCGCGGTCGGCGACGTTGATGCGGGCGGGGTTGAAGTCCAGCAGATACGCGACTCCCCCGGACATGCCCGCGGCGAAGTTGCGGCCCACCGGTCCCAGGACGACCGCGGTGCCGCCGGTCATGTACTCGAGACCGTGATCGCCGATGCCCTCGACGACCGCGGTCGCACCGGAGTTGCGCACGAGGAAGCGCTCGCCCACCTGTCCGGAGAGGTACATCCGCCCCGCTGTCGCCCCGTAGCCGATGACGTTGCCCGCGATGACGTGGTCCTCGGGCCGATATCCGTGGGAGGCGGTCGGTCGCAGGGCGATCGTGCCGCCGGAGAGGCCCTTGCCCACGTAGTCGTTCGCCTCGCCGTCCAGCGAGATCGAGATGCCGCGCGGCAGGAAGGCGCCCAGCGACTGCCCGGCGCTGCCCGTGAGTCGCACCCGGAGTGTGTCCTCGGGCAGTGCCTCGAGCCCGTGCTCGACGGTCACCCGATGGCCCAGCATGGTGCCCACGGACCGGTCGATGTTCGTGATCGTGTGCTCGAGGACCAGGGGTGTGCGCGCGCGGATGGCGTCCGCGGCCTCGGCGATGAGGCAAGCGTCGAAGTGCTCGTCCAGCCGGTGGTCCTGTCCCACGGTCCGGGTGCGGACCTGCGCGACCTCGCCGTCGGCGGTGCGGGGAACAGCGAGGATGTCCGCGATGTCGAGGCCCTCGGCCTTCCAATGGCGCTCAGCGGTGCTCCGGTCCAGCTGCTCGACGCGACCGATCGCCTCGTCGAGGGACCGGAAGCCCAGCTCGGCGAGCAGCTCCCGCACCTCTTCCGCGATGTACTCGAAGAACGTCTCGACGAACTCCGGCCGTCCGGTGAACCGGCTGCGCAGCTCCGGGTTCTGCGTCGCGACTCCCACGGGGCACGTGTCCTTGTGGCAGACGCGCATCATGATGCAGCCGCTCACCACGAGCGGCGCCGTCGCGAAGCCGAACTCCTCGGCGCCCAGCAGTGCTGCGATGACGACGTCCCGGCCCGTCTTGAGCTGACCGTCGACCTGGACCGAGACGCGCTCGCGGAGACCGGACTGGATGAGGGTCTGCTGCGTCTCCGCCAGCCCCAGCTCCCACGGGACGCCCGCGTGCTTGAGCGAGTTGAGCGGGCTGGCGCCCGTGCCCCCGTCGTGACCGGAGATGAGCACGACATCCGCCTGCGCCTTCGCAACGCCGGACGCGACGGTGCCCACCCCCGAGGCCGCGACCAGCTTGACGTGCACGCGCGCCGCGGGATTCGCGCGCTTGAGGTCGTGGATGAGCTGGGCGAGGTCCTCGATCGAGTAGATGTCGTGGTGCGGCGGGGGCGAGATGAGCCCCACGCCCGCCGTCGAGTTCCGCGTCCGCGCGATCCACGGGTAGACCTTCGATGGAGGCAGCTGGCCGCCCTCGCCGGGCTTGGCCCCCTGCGCCATCTTGATCTGGATGTCATCCGCCTCCGTGAGATAGAGGCTCGTGACGCCGAAGCGCCCGCTGGCGACCTGCTTGATCGCTGAGCGCCGCTCCGGGTCCAGGAGTCGTTCGACGTCCTCCCCGCCCTCTCCGGTGTTCGACTTCCCCCCGATCCTGTTCATCGCGATCGCGAGGGTCTCGTGCGCCTCCTGGGACAGTGAGCCGTAGCTCATGGCGCCCGTCGAGAAGCGTCGGATGATCGCGGACGCGGGCTCGACCTCGTCGAGCGGGATCGGTCCGCCGGCACTGGGGATCAGGTCGAAGAGGCCCCTCAGCGTCAGCAGCTCGCGCGCCTGATCGTCGACGCGGGAGGTGTAGGCGCGGAAGATGTCGAAGCGGCGCGTGCGCGTCGCGTGCTGGAGGCGGAAGACCGTCTCCGGGTCGAAGAGGTGCGGCGGTCCCTCGCGGCGCCACTGGTACTCGCCGCCGATGTCCAGAGGGCGGTGTGCGAGCGGATTGTCGTGCGGGTAGGCGGCGCGATGGCGCTCCTCCACCTCCGCCGCGATGCCGTCAAGGCCGATGCCGCCCAGACGGGCGCGGGTGCCGACGAAGAACTCCTCGACCAGTTCGTCGCTCAGGCCCAGAGCCTCGAATGTCTGGGCCGCATGGTATGAGTGCACCGTCGAGATGCCCATCTTCGACATGACCTTGAGGAGTCCGCGTCCCAGCGATCGCAGGACGTTGCGGACGGCGACGTCCTCCTCGATCCCCTTCACGCGTCCGTCCCGGACCATGAGGGCCGCGGTCTCCATCGCGAGATACGGGTTGACGGCGGAGGCGCCGAAGCCGATGAGCGTCGCGACGTGGTGGACCTCGCGCACATCGCCCGCCTCGACGAGCAGCGAGACGGCGGTGCGGGTCCGCTCGCGGATGAGGTGGTGGTGGACGGCCGAGGTGAGCAGCAGCGTGGGGATCGGCGCGAGATCCGCGTGCGAGTCGCGGTCCGAGAGGACCAGGAACCGGGCGCCCGCGCGGATCGCCGCACTCGCCTCCTCGCACAGCTCCGCGATGCGTGCGCGCAGGGCGTCGCCGCCGCCGGGCCGGTACAGTCCGCGCAGCACGGCGGTCGCGCGGCGTCCCTCGGAGCCCACCCGCGCACCGGAGAGGTGGACGAACTTCGCGAGCTGCTCGTTGTCTATGACGGGGTAGGGCAGGTCGACCTGGAAGAGGTCCTGGGGGCCCGCCGCCAGCAGGTTGCCCTCGCTGCCGATCCCCACGGCGACGCTCGTGACGATCTCCTCGCGGATCGCGTCGAGCGGCGGATTGGTCACCTGCGCGAAGCTCTGCGCGAAGTAGTCGAAGAGCAGGCGCGGGCGCTCCGCGAACGCCGCGACCGGGGTGTCGGTGCCCATGGCGCCCAGCGGCTCGCTCCCGGCTTCCGCCATGGGACCGATGAGGATCCGCAGCTCCTCGTCCGTGTAGCCGAACGTGCGCTGGCGGCGCACGACGGACGCCTGCGGATACCGCACGGTCTCGCGCTCCGGCAGGTCCTCGATCGCGACCGTCGTCTGCTCGAGCCACTCCGCATACGGCGCGGCCGAGGCGAGCGAGGCCTTCGTCTCCGTGTCGGACACGATGCGTCCGGCGACCATGTCGACGAGGAACATCCGGCCGGGCTGGACGCGGCCCCGGGCGACGATCGACTCCTGGGGCAGGTCGACGACCCCGGCCTCGCTCGCGAGGACGACGGTGTCGTCCGTCAGCGTGTAGCGGGCGGGGCGCAGCCCGTTGCGGTCCAGGACCGCCCCGATCTGGTCGCCGTCGGTGAACGCGACGCAGGCGGGACCGTCCCACGCCTCCATGAGGAGCGCGTGGTAGCGGTAGAACGCCTGCCGCTGCTCTGAGATCGCGGGCTCCTTCTCCCAGGCCTCCGGGATGAGCATCGCCATCGCGTGCGGCAGCGGGCGGCCCGACATGACGAGGAGTTCGAGGACCTCGTCCAGCGACCCGGAGTCCGACAGGATCGGATTGTTGATGGGCAGGAGGCGCGCCAGATCCGCGTTGTCTCCGGTGCCGTCCGGCGACGCGAGGAGTTCCGACGCCAGGACGGACTCGCGCGCGGCCATCCAGTTGCGATTGCCGCGGATCGTGTTGATCTCGCCGTTGTGGGCGAGCATGCGGAAGGGCTGCGCGAGCGGCCACGACGGGAAGGTGTTCGTCGAGAAGCGCGAGTGGACGATCGCGAGCCGGGTCTGGAAGCGCACATCGGCCAGGTCCGGATAGAACGGCTCCAGCTGCGCGGTGCTCACCATTCCCTTGTAGATGAGGGTGCGGGTGGACAGCGAGGGGAAGTAGACGCCCTCCCGCTCCGCGCGCCGGCGAACCGCGAAGGCGCGGCGGTCCAGGGCCCAGGGATCCGTGCCCCCGGACGCGTCGGTCCGCAGCGGTCGGTCCGCCGAGGCCGTGAGGAAGACCTGCTCGAAGTGCGGCATCGCCGTGCGGGCGGATGCACCCAGCACGGACGGGTCCACGGGGACGGGTCGCCAGCCCAGCACGTCGACGCCCTCGGACTGCGCGATCCGCTGGACCGCAGCCCGTCCGGCAGCGGGGTCCGCCGGGTCGAGGAATGCGGTCCCGACCGCGTACTGTCCCGCTTCCGGCAGCGCGAGGCCGCTCACTGCGGTGAGGAAGTCGTGCGGCACCTGCACGGTGATGCCCGCGCCGTCGCCCGTGCCCTCGTCTCCGCCCACGCCACCGCGGTGCTCCATGTTCCGCAGCGCCGTGAGGGCCTGCTGCACGACGAGGTGGTCGGCGGGGCCGCGGTAGCGAGCGATGAAGGCGAGGCCGCACGCGTCGTGCTCATCTGACGGGTCAGCGAGTGCGTGACGCGCAGGGCGCGCAGAGAAGGGCATGGAGACGGGTCCACTCATGCGAGCACCGTCCTTCCGGGGTTGTGCGGAAAGGTCCGCAGCAGACGGCGCTGTCGGTACTGCGGTGGGTCGCCTCGTGCGAGGTCGACCACACGGAAACCCAGTTTACACTCCGCAACTCCCAGTTCCGGTCACGATTTCAGAATTCCGGGTTACATCTCAGGATCTGAGCGCGCGCGCAGCTGCGGGACGATCGAGATCGCGGACGTCACGGCGCCGAAGAACCCGAAGCCGCCCCCGCGCGCAGGAGTCTCCGGCTCATCGCCGGTGTTCCCCGCGGCCTCGGACGCCGCCGACTCGCCGGCAGCAGCACCGCTCCCCGAGGAGCCTCCGGCCTCGGCGTCCGGCTCCGTCCTGTCGGAGGTGTACGCCGTGTCGCTGCCTCCGCCGTGACGGGCGCGGGAGACGAGCAGCAGGGCGATGCCCAGTGCGAAGACGAGGATCGACGTCCAGACATTGAGCCGCAGTCCCAGGATGTGCTCCGCATCATCGATGCGCAGCGCCTCGATCCACACGCGGCCCGCGGTGTAGAGGCTCAGGTACAGGTAGAAGACCTGACCGCGCCACAGGGAGAAGCGGCGGGCGGCCCACAGCAGCACGAGGCAGGAGCCCAGGTTCCACAGGGACTCGTAGAGGAACGTGGGGTGGAAGAGCGTGTCGGCGGGCAGGGACGGGTCCGGCCACGTGGGGCTGGCCCGGTCGATCTCGAGGCCCCACGGCAGCGTCGTGGGTGCACCGAACAGCTCCTGGTTGAACCAGTTGCCCCACCGGCCCACGGCCTGCGCGAGGATGATGCCCGGCGCAGCGGCATCGAGGAACGACGTGAAGCGGTAGCCGTGCCGCCGGCACACGAGGAGGACGACGAGCACGCCCAGGGCGACGGCACCCCAGATGCCCAGTCCGCCGTTCCAGATGTAGAGCGCCGCGATCGGATTCCCGTCCGGCCCGAAGTAGGGCGCCGGAGTCGAGAAGACGTGGTAGAGGCGCCCTCCGATGATGCCGGCGGGGATCGCCCAGATCGCGATCGTCCAGAGGTCGTCCTCGGTGCCGCCGCGCGCCTGCCATCGCCTGTTCGTCAGCCAGAGGGCCAGAGCGATGCCCAGGAGGATGCAGAGCGCGTACGCGTGGATGCGCACCGGCCCCAGGTCGAAGCCGCTCCAGCCGGGCGACGGGATGGACGCGAGGAGATCAATCACGCACGCCCTCCGCGAACTCCTGCGCGGCACGGCCCACACCGGCCGGTCCCTCCTCGGTGAGCGCGCGCACCAGCGCGGAGCCCACGATGACGCCGTCGGCGTAGCCGGCGACCTCGGCGGCCTGGGCGCGCGTCGAGACGCCCAGGCCCACGCAGACGCGCTCGGCGCCCGCGGCCCGGGTGTCCGCGACGAGCCCCTCGGCCCGATCGCCCACCTCCGCGCGTGTGCCGGTGACGCCCATCGTGGAGGCCGCGTACACGAAGCCGCGGCTGGCGCTCACGACCCGTGACAGCCGCTCCGGCGACGACGACGGCGCGACGAGGAAGATCCGGTCGAGGCCGTGCGCGTCCGAGGCCGCGATCCACTCGTCCGCCTCGTCCGGGATGAGATCCGGGGTCACGATGCCGGCGCCGCCGGCAGAGGCGAGGTCGCGCGCGTAGGCGTCGACCCCGTGCTGGAGGATGAGGTTCCAGTAGCTCATGACGACGGGCGTCGCGCCCGCCTCCGCCGCCGCCTCGACGGCTGCGAAGACATCGCGCACGCGGACCCCGTTGCGCAGGGCCTGCACGGTCGCCGCCTCGATGACCGGACCGTCCATGCCCGGGTCCGTGTACGGCATGCCGATCTCGACGATGTCCGCTCCGCCCGCGGCCAGGGCCCGGACCGCCTCGAGGGAGACGGGCACGTCCGGGTAGCCCACCGGCAGGTAGCCGATGAAGGCGGCGCGATCCTCCGCAGCCGCCGCCGCCAGCACGGGGGCCGTGCCGCGTCCGCCGTCCGTCGTCTGGCTCATTCCGCGTCTCCTGCTCCGTCGAGGTAGCCGAACCAGCGTCCGGCGGTCGTCACGTCCTTGTCACCGCGGCCCGAGAGGCAGACGAGGATCGTCGCCTCGGGGCCCAGCTCGCGGCCCAGTTCGAGGGCGCCCGCCAGCGCGTGCGAGCTCTCGATCGCGGGGATGATGCCCTCCGTGCGGCAGAGGAGGCGGAATGCGTCCATCGCCTGCGCGTCCGTGATCGGGCGGTACTCGCCGCGTCCGGAGTCATGGAGCCATGCGTGCTCGGGGCCCACGCCGGAGTAGTCGAGGCCCGCGGAGATCGAGTGGCTCTCGAGCGTCTGCCCGTCCTCGTCCTGCAGCTGGTACGACTTCGCGCCGTGGAGGACGCCCACCGTGCCCTTCGTGAGCGTCGCCGCGTGGCGCGGGGTGTCGATCCCGTCCCCCGCCGCCTCACAGCCCACGAGTCGGACCGACTCGTCCGGGATGAAGGCGTGGAAGATGCCGATCGCGTTCGAGCCGCCGCCCACGCAGGCGACGACCGCGTCGGGCAGGCCGCCCAGGAGGTCCTGGGACTGCTGCCGGGCCTCGAGGCCGATGATCCGCTGGAACTCCCGCACCAGCAGCGGGAACGGGTGCGGCCCCGCGACGGTGCCGAACACGTAGTGGGTCGATCCGACCGAGGCGACCCAGTCGCGGAACGTCTCGTTGATCGCGTCCTTGAGGGTGCGCGAGCCCGCCTCGACGGCCGTGACCTCCGCTCCCAGCAGTCGCATGCGCGCGACGTTGAGGGCCTGGCGCTCGACGTCGACGGCACCCATGTAGATACGGCACTCCATGCCCAGCAGGGCCGCTGCGGTGGCGGTCGCGACGCCGTGCTGCCCCGCGCCCGTCTCTGCGATGAGGCGGGTCTTGCCCAGTCGCCGTGCGAGGAGCGCCTGCCCCAGGGCATTGTTGATCTTGTGGCTGCCCGTGTGGTTGAGGTCCTCGCGCTTG
>DWZY01000186.1 GCA_019117325.1 Candidatus Brevibacterium intestinigallinarum | reverse complement strand
GGTCGCCTGGACGAGGTCCTCCTGGTTCGCCTTCGCCCGGGCGATGAACGCCTCATACAGACGACGGCCGATGCCCAGGTGGCGGTAGTCCTGCCGTGCGGCGACGAGGTGGATGTAGGACGGTCCCTCCTTGGGGAACGCACCCAGCAGGTAGCCCACGACCTCGTTCTGATAGCGGGCCACCAGTCCGCCGGCGGCGAACTGGCGGAACCAGTGCGGCTCGTGGTCGCCGCTGAGATCGCGCTGGCCCCAGAAGCGCTCCTGCGCGTTGAGGATCTCCTCACGCAGCTCCAGCGGGTCGAGTTCATCGAGGGGGCTGATGATCAGCTTCTCCGGCGCGAAGTTCTCGTTCGTGGTCATGGCCTCTCCTCACATGTGACTGAATCACCAGCATACGTGTCCGGTGTGATTCTGACAGGATGGCCCCATGCTTCGCATCAGCACAGTCAATGTCAATGGCGTTCGGGCGGCCCTGCGCAAGGGGATGGGCGCCTGGATGGAGTCCGCAGATTCCCCGATCATCACGCTGCAGGAGGTGCGCGCGGCCAACGACATCGTCTTCGATGTGCTGGCTGATTGCGGCTACCACGTGCAGAGCGCGGATGCGGAGGCGAAGGGGCGGGCCGGGGTCGCGGTGCTGTCCCGCACTGCGCCGGTGGAGACCCGCGTGGGCAATGGCGACGACTACTTCGACACCGCCGGCCGGTGGATCGAGTCGGACTTCCGCCTCGAGGACGGCAGCCTGCTCACGGTCGTGAGCGCGTACGTCCACTCGGGGGAGGCGGACACCCCCAAGCAGGAGGACAAGTACCGCTTCCTCGAGGCGATGATCGCCCGCCTGCCGCAGCTGGCCCAGCACGCGGACCACGCCGTGCTCACCGGTGACCTCAACGTGTGCCACACGGAGCTCGACCTCAAGAACTGGAAGGCCAACCGCAAGAAGGCGGGCTTCCTGCCGGAGGAGCGCGCCTACTTCGACCGCTTCTTCTCCGATGAGATCGGCTACGTCGACGTCCACCGGCGCCTGTCCGGCGACGTGCCGGGCCCGTACACGTGGTGGTCGATGCGCGGACAGGCCTTCGACAACGACGCCGGCTGGCGGATCGACTACCAGGCCGCGACACCGGCCCTGGCCGAGGCCGCCACCGGTGCCCGGGTCGACCGCGCCGCCAGCTGGGGCGAGCGCTGGTCCGACCACGCCCCGCTCGTCATCGACTACGACATGCCGGGACTCCGCGAGAACTGACAGGCCCCGGACACGACAGAGGCGGCTCCCGCGGGGGAGCCGCCTCTGTCATTCACCACCCCGCCTCAGCGGTGCGGGACCGTCTGCCCTGCCACTAGCAGCAGCGCGCCTTCGGGTTCCGGTCCTGGGCGTCGGTGAGGTCCTTCCAGAACTGGCGGGACGTCATCGCGCCCTCGTCCGTGCCGTGCCGGCGCCGGTAGGACTCGAGGTAGTGGAGGTAGGCGTTCTCGCCCATGATCTCCTTGAGGTACCAGTGCAGGTGCCCCAGGCCTCGGGCGACGGCGGCGCCAGCCGTCCGCACGGTGTCGATCGCGGCGGACATCAGTGACCGACCCCCTTCGCCTCGATCCCGTGCTCCTTCCGGTAGGCCTCCCACTGCGCCTCCAGCTCCTTCTCCTCCTTCGTCGCGATGGACCCGGCGGGAGCGAACATCTTCGAGGGCACGTGCGGCTCTTCGGATGTCGTCACCGTGCGGCCCCGAGGCCGTCGCTGGCGCCCCGCCGCTCAGTGGCAGAATGAGTCCCATGACTGATTCCGCTGCACCCGCTCCTGCCCGCCCCCGCTCGCTGTCCGGGATCCAGGCGACCTCGGACTCCCTCCATCTGGGCAACTACATCGGGGCGCTGCAGCAGTTCGTGGCGCAGCAGGAGACGCACGACGCGTTCTTCTTCATCGCGAACATGCACGCGATCACGGTCGACCAGGACCCCACCGCGCTGCGGGAGCGCACGCTGCGCACGGCCGCTCAGTTCCTCGGTGCGGGTCTGGACCCGGAGAAGTCGATCCTCTACGTCCAGTCCCACATCCCGGCGCACACGCAGCTGGGCTGGATCCTGGAGTGCACGACGGGCCTGGGCGAGGCGATGCGGATGACCCAGTTCAAGGACAAGTCCGGGAAGAACGAGCACGTGTCCCTGGGCCTCCTCACCTATCCCGCGCTCATGGCCGCGGACATCCTGCTGTACCAGGCGGACGTCGTCCCTGTGGGGGAGGACCAGCGCCAGCACCTCGAACTCACCCGCAATCTGGCGGAGCGCTTCAACCACCGTTACGGGCAGACCTTCACGGTCCCGGAGGCGCACATCCTCAAGGCGACGGCGAAGGTGTACGACCTGCAGGATCCCACCGCGAAGATGTCGAAGTCCGCGAAGACGCCCGCCGGACTCATCGAGATCCTCGACGACGAGAAGACGCTCACGAAGAAGATCAAGTCCGCCGTCACGGACACCGGCACGGAGGTCACCTACGACCCGGAGGCCAAGCCCGGCGTCTCCAATCTGCTGACGATCCACTCCGCCCTGTCCGGCCGGCCGATCGACGACCTCGTGACGGAATTCGAGGGGAAGATGTACGGTCACCTCAAGGTCGCCGTCGCCGAGGTCGTGGTCGAGACCCTGCGTCCGCTGCGGACGCGGACCCTCGAGCTGCTGGACGACCCCGCAGAGCTCAGCCGAGTCCTGGACCGGGGCGCCCAGGCCGCATCCGCGGTTGCGGAGGCCACGATCGAGCAGGTCTTCGACCGGGTCGGGTTCCTGCACCGCTGACGCACCGGCCCCACTGACCGACGCCTGGCACACGGCAGACCCGATGAGGAAGGTGGTCCCCCGCGTGAGACCCCTGCGCAGGAACCGCACGACCAAGCCGCTCAACCTGTCCCCGGACGTGCTGCACACGGCCGCGCGCGTCGAGGACCGCGCCCACGACTGGCTGCGGAACCAGGTGACGAAGCGCGGCTGGAAGCGCACCGTCGTCTGCTACGACTCGTACGGCACGCAGAACAGCGTGCGCGTGCTGGGACGCATGATCCTCACCCGGACCGGCAAGCTGGCCGCGGACATGCACGCGAGCATCCGCGGGTTCCGGTCCTTCGGAGCCGTGCCGCTGGTCGATGACACCGCGTGGGTGCGGATCGGCGATCAGGAGCACATGGTCGAGTGCGATCGCGGCGGCATCATCGACATGGTGATCCCGGGCGAGTACGAGCCCGGCACCGTCGAGATCGAGCTGTGGACGTCCGACTCCCTCGTCGACCGGGCGACCGTCTGGATCGTGGGGGAGGACCAGCGGTTCGGCATCATCTCCGACATCGATGACACCGTCATGGTGACCGCCCTGCCGCGTCCGTTCCTCGCGGCCTGGAACACGTTCGTCCTCGACGAGCACGCCCGCAGCCCCGTCTCCGGCATGGCGGTGCTCTATGACCGCCTCACCTTCATGCGGCCGGACACGCCCATCATCTACGTCTCGACCGGTGCCTGGAACGTCGCGCCCACCCTCAAGCGGTTCCTGTCGCGCAACATGTACCCCGACGGGCCGTTGCTGCTGACAGACTGGGGCCCCACGACGACCCGCGCGTTCCGCAGCGGGACCGAGCACAAGCGGAACACGCTCGAGCGACTGGCACGCGAGCTGCCCCACATGACGTGGCTGCTGATCGGCGACGACGGGCAGCACGACGAGGAGATCTACGGGGAGTTCGTGGAGAACCACCCGGACAAGGTGGCCGCCGTCGCGATCCGCCAGCTGACCTCGGGCGAGGCCGTCTGGGCCGGCGGCCGCTCCCGGAATACCGGCCGCGGCCAGGGCGTCCCGTGGATCTATGCGCCGGACGGCTCGGGGCTCGCTTCGAAGCTCACGGAGCGCGGGATCCTCTCCGGCTTCTGACCAGCCGGCGGGCGAGCACGACCGCGACCGCACCCAGCAGCAGGCCGACGGCCAGGAGGACGATCGCCCACGTGCGCACGTCCGTGCTCTCGGCCGCGAGATCCGCGTCCATGTCCGCGGACTGCGCTGTCGCGCCAGCGTCCTCTGCCGCAGCATCCGGTGCCTCGGCAGCGGCCGTCTCCGCGGCCTCGGCGGCGGTCTCGAACGAGATCTGATCGATCGCCTCCGGCTGGGACTGCGCGAAGCCCCACTCGATGAGGTCGACGGCGGCCTCGCGCGTCATCGTCTCGCCGCCCAGGATCGCGGCGCCCAGGCGGCGGTCGTCGCGCTCGACGACCGCGACGAAGGATCCGCCGGCGGCGTTCGTGTGACCGTTCTTGAGGCCCAGCCCGCCCTCGACCTCGCCCACGATGCGGGTGTGGTTCTGGATGGGGTAGCCGTCCAGCTTCTCGTCCGTGTCCGGGTTGGTGGCGCCGGGGAAGTCGTACTCCGTCGTCTGCACGATGTCCGTGAGGTACTCGTCCTCGAGCACCGCTCTGCCCACGCGCAGGAGGTCCGCCGCGGTCGTCGACTGACCCTTCGCGTCGAGGCCGGACGTGTTGCGGGGGCGGGTGCCGGTGAGCTGCAGCTCCTCGGCCTTGTCCTCCATGAGGGCGACGGCCTCGTCCTGGCCGCCGGCGGCATCGGCCAGCGCATGCGCGGCGTCGTTCGCGGACGACATGAGCATCGCGTGGAACAGGTCGTCGATCGTGTAGTCGTTCTTCTGCAGCAGCCCCACCTTCGTGCCGTCGACCAGCATGTCGTCATACGTGGCCTCGTGGGTGGCGTCGGGATCGTCCAGGACGTCGACGAGGGCGAGGCCCGCCAGCAGCTTCTGGGTGGAGGCGGGCGCGTGCTTCGTGTCCGGCTCGTGTGCCGCGAGGACCTCGCCGGTGTCCATGTCCGCGAGGATCCAGGTCTTGGCCGCGGGCTCCGGGGCGGGGGAGCCGTCCGTCAGGGGACCGGGGTCGTAGACGGGTGTCTCCGAGGCCGTCTCACCGGGCTGGGCCAGCGCCGCCGGGCTCGCCATGAGCACCGCGAGTGCGGCAGCGAGGAGACCGGCGAGAAGGGTCCGCAGCGTAGGGCGCGTCGTGCGTCCGCGTGAATGCATGCGCACCAGGATACGACGCGATGGGGGAGCGGCTGCTCAGGCGAGTCCGGGGGAGCCCGCAGCTGATCCGGAGGCCGCGCGGACGGGTGAATGCGCCGAGGCCCGGCCCCGCGGTGTGCGGGACCGGGCCTCGGATGCGCTGTGTGCGCGGGTCTCAGGCGAGCGTGCGGGTGAGCAGCGCCTGCTTGACCTCGGCGATCGCCTTCGTCACCTGGATGCCGCGAGGGCACGCGTCGGTGCAGTTGAAGGTCGTGCGGCAGCGCCACACGCCCTCGCGGTCGTTGAGGACCTCGAGGCGCATGTCGCCGCCGTCGTCACGGCTGTCGAAGATGAAGCGGTGGGCGTTCACGATCGACGCGGGGCCGAAGTACTGGCCGTCGGTCCAGTAGACCGGGCAGGACGTCGTGCACGAGGCGCAGAGGATGCACTTCGTGGTGTCGTCGAACACGGCGCGGTCGGCCTGCGACTGCAGGCGCTCACGCGTGGGCTCGTTGCCGGACGGGATGAGGAACGGCATGATCTCGCGGTACGACTGGAAGAAGGGCTCCATGTCGACGATGAGGTCCTTCTCCAGGGGAAGGCCCTTGATCGCCTCGACGGTGATGACCTTCGACGTGTCGAGATCCTTGAGCAGCGTCTTGCACGCCAGGCGGTTGCGGCCGTTGATGCGCATCGCATCGGAGCCGCACACGCCGTGCGCGCAGGACCGGCGGAAGCTCAGGGAGCCGTCGATGTCCCACTTGATCTTGTGGAGGGCGTCCAGCACGCGGTCCGTGCCGTACATCGTGACGCTGTACTCCTCCCAGTGCGGCTCCTGATCGTTCTCAGGATCGAAGCGCGCGATGCGGAAGGTGCAGTCGAACGACGGGATCTCGCCGCCTCCGCCGCCCCCCAGGTGTGCCGGGAGGTCGACCTTGGAGGCCGGCTCTGCTGTCTGGGTGGTGTCTGCTGACATCAGTACTTACGCTCCATCGGCTGGTAACGGGTGATGACGACCGGCTTCCATTCCAGACGCATGCCGGGGATGCCCTCGGACACCGCGTCCTCGTCCTTGTACGTCATCGTGTGCTGCATGAAGTTCTCGTCGTCGCGGTCCGGGAAGTCCTCGCGGAAGTGACCGCCGCGCGACTCCTTGCGGTGGATCGCAGCGACCGTGACGACCTCGGCGATCTCCAGGAGGAAGCCCAGCTCGACGGCCTCGAGGAGGTCCAGGTTGAAGCGCTTGCCGCGATCCTGGATGCCCACGTTCTTGTACCGCTCGCGCAGTGCCTCGATGTCGTTGAGTGCGGTGCGCATCGTCTCGTCCGTGCGGAACACCTGGACGTTCGCGTCCATGGTCTCCTGCAGGTCGCGACGGATGTCCGCGATGCGCTCCGGTCCGTCGGACGTGCGCAGCGACTCGATGAGGTCGACGACGAAGGTCTCCGAGCCCTCGGGCAGCTCCGGCAGCTCTGCGGTCTCCGAGTACTTCGCAGCGGCGATGCCGGCGCGCTTGCCGAACACGTTGATGTCCAGCAGCGAGTTCGTGCCCAGGCGGTTCGAGCCGTGGACGGACACGCAGGCCGTCTCGCCGGCCGCGTAGAGGCCGGGGATGACGTCCGTGTTGTTCGCCAGCACCTCGGACTCGACGTTCGTGGGGATGCCGCCCATGCCGTAGTGGGCCGTGGGGAACACCGGGACGGGCTCCGTGTACGGCTCCACACCCAGGTAGGTGCGCGCGAACTCCGTGATGTCCGGCAGCTTCTCGTCGATGTGGCTGGGCTCCAGGTGCGTGAGGTCCAGCAGGACGTAGTCCTTGTTGGGACCGCAGCCGCGGCCCTCGCGGACCTCGTTCGCCATCGAGCGGGCGACGATGTCACGGGGCGCCAGGTCCTTGATCGTGGGGGCGTACCGCTCCATGAAGCGCTCGCCGTCCACGTTGCGCAGGACGCCGCCCTCACCGCGGGCCGCCTCCGACAGGAGGATGCCCAGGCCGGCCAGGCCCGTGGGGTGGAACTGGAAGAACTCCATGTCCTCCAGCGGGATGCCGCGGCGGTAGGCGACGCCCACGCCGTCACCCGTGAGGGTGTGGGCGTTGGAGGTCGTCTTGAAGATCTTGCCGAAGCCGCCGGTGGCGAAGACGACGGACTTCGCACGGAAGATGTGGATCTCGCCGGTCGCCAGCTCGTAGGACACGACGCCCGCGGGCTTCCGGACCCCGTCGACCTCGGTCATGATGAGGTCCAGGACGTAGAACTCGTTGTAGAACTCCACGCCGTGCTTGACGCAGTTCTGGTAGAGCGTCTGGAGGATCATGTGACCGGTGCGGTCCGCGGCGTAGCAGGCGCGGCGCACGGGCGCCTCTCCGTGCTCACGGGTGTGCCCGCCGAAGCGGCGCTGGTCGATGCGCCCCTCAGGGGTGCGGTTGAAGGGCAGGCCCATCTTCTCCAGGTCGAGCACCGCGTCGATGGCCTCCTTGGCCATC
>DWZY01000185.1 GCA_019117325.1 Candidatus Brevibacterium intestinigallinarum | reverse complement strand
CCGATGTCCTGGTAGCCCTCGACGTTGCCCGGCTGGCCCGCCCCCGGCAGCGCGGCGGACAGGATCTGGACCATCGTCGCGAGTGCGGAGCCCTTGTGGCCGCCCGTGAAGAAGTCCTGACCGCCCAGCGGCAGGAGACCCACTCCCCCGTCCTTGCCGTACTCGAGGCGGCGGTAGATCTCCTGCGCATCGTGCAGGGGCTGACCCGCGTCATCGACCGCCCAGTCCGCGGGCAGGTCCTCGCCCTTGAGCCCGTAGACCTTCACCTTGTTGAGCGGCACCGTCGTCGTCGCCATGTCGACGAGCACGGGGTCCTCCCCCGGCACCGGTGCGGCGAAGGCGATCGGGTTCGTGCCCATGAGCGCGTGCTTCGACCGGTGCGGGACCTGCAGCGCGTTCGCCGTCGAGCACAGCGAGATCCCCATGAGTCCCGCATCGGAAGCCATCCGCGCGTAGTAGCCGGCAGCACCGTAGTGGTTCGTCTGATTCACGACGCCCACGCCCACTCCGAAGGACCGGGCGGCCTCGATCGCCTCCGACATCGCGAGGTGCGCACCGGTGTGGCCGAAGCCCCTCTTCCCGTCGACGCGGACGACCGCACCGAACGAGTGCGCGACCTCCGGCACCGCGGCCGGATCGAGGTTCCCCGCAGCGACCTCCGAGGCGTAGTACGGCAGCATCGAGATCCCGTGCGAGTCGACCCCCATGAGGTCGGTGTCATACATGACGTCCGCGCAGATCTGCCGGGTGTGCTCGTCAGCACCCAGGCCCTTCAGGGTCGCGTCGATCTGGGCACGGACGGATTCGGGCTGGTAGCGCATCATGGTCGTGACCCTACACACAGGCACCCCCGGACGCCGAGGTGCCCGCAGTCTAGGATTGGACTGTTCCGGATCACCGCACTCCCCCAGGACGGAAGAGGCCCGCATGTCGCTCAGTTCGCTCGCACCCCAGGAGATCGCCGACCGCCTCGAGCGGGCGAGGGCCGACTACGAGTCCTTCGCCGCCCGCGGTCTGAACCTCGACATCACGCGCGGGAAGCCGTCGGCCGCACAGCTCGACCTCGCGGATCCCCTGCTGACGGCCGTGAGCCCCGGGGACGTGCGCTCCGCGGACGGCACGGACACCCGCAACTACGGAGGGCTCGCCGGCCTGCTGGAGCTGCGGGAGATCTTCGCCCCGCTCCTGGGCGTGCCGGCCGCTCAGCTGCTGGCGCAGGGCACGTCCTCGCTCACGCTCATGCGGGATGCGCTGAGCTTCGCGATGCTCCACGGCCGCCCGGGCTCCGCGGGGCCGTGGGTCCGCGAGCCCGTCCGCATGCTGTGCCCGGTCCCCGGCTACGATCGCCACTTCCAGCTCGCCGCGTCCCTGGGCTTCGAGCTCATCCCGGTCGGGATGGACGGGCAGGGCCCGGACATCGCGCAGATCGCGGAGCTCACCCGCACGGACGCCTCGATCAAGGGCATCTGGATCGTGCCGGTGCACTCGAACCCCACGGGCCTGAGCATGAGCGTCCAGCGGGCCCGCGAGCTCATGGAGCTCACGACGGCGGCGCCGGACTTCACCGTCCTGTGGGACAACGCGTATGCCCTCCACCACCTGCGCGAGCCGCACCCGGAGCCCATCGACGTCCTGGGCCTCGCCGCGGAGGCGGGACACCCGGATCGACCGCTCATCTTCGCCTCGACGTCGAAGATCACGTTCGCGGGCGCGGGCGTCGCCTTCGTGGGCGGCTCCCCCGCGATGGTCGACTGGTTCTCCCGCCACACGGGTGACGGCTCGATCGGCCCGGACAAGATCAATCACCTGCGCCATGCCCGGTTCTTCGGGTCGCCGGAGGGCGTCCGCGACCACATGCGGAAGCACGCGGAGCTCCTCGCCCCCAAGTTCGCCGCGGTCGACGAGGTCTTCACCCGCGAGCTGGGTCCCGACGACCTCGCCGCGTGGACGCGGCCGGCCGGCGGCTACTTCGTGACGCTCGCGGTCCCGCCGGGCACCGCCGCCCACGTCGTCAAGCTGGCCGCCGAGGCCGGGGTCAAGCTGACACCGGCCGGCGCCACGCATCCCCACGGGATCGATCCCGACGATGCGATCATCCGGATCGCGCCGTCGATGCCACCGCTCGAGGAGGTCGTCGAGGCCGCCGAGGTCGTGGCCGCCTGCGTGCGCGTCGCCGCCTACGAGACCGCGGCCTCGGCCTCGGCCGACTGACCCGCTCGGCACCGGGAGACCGTGCCGCACCCGGGACACAAGGCAGGAGGGGCCGCAACCCGTTCGGGTTGCGGCCCCTCCTGCATGCTGTGGTCCTGCGGGAGCGGAGGCCTCAGCGGGAGTAGTCGTAGAAGCCGCGACCCGACTTCGTGCCCAGGAGGCCCGCGTCGACCATGCGCGAGAGCAGGACCGGCGGCTTCGCCGCCGGGTCACCGGTCTCCTCGTAGATGCTCTGCCCCACGAAGAGGCAGGTGTCGAGACCCACGCGGTCGGCGAGGCTGATGGGGCCCATGGGGTGGGCGCAGCCGTTCACCATGCCCGTGTCGATGTCCTCCTTCGTCGCCTGCCCGGACTCGAGCATCCGGATGGCGGAGAAGAGGAACGGGATGAGCAGCGCGTTGACGACGAACCCTGGGCGGTCCTGGGCGCGGATCGTCACCTTCTTCAGGACGTCCGTCGCGAAGGCGTCGATCGCGTCGACCACCTGCGAGTCCGTGAGCTCGGAGACGACGAGTTCGACGAGCGGCTGCACAGGCGCCGGGTTGAAGAAGTGGATGCCGAGGACCCGCTCGGGCCGTCCGGTCGACCGGGCGAAGCGGATGATCGGCATCGAGGACGTGTTCGAGGCGAGGATCGCCTGCGGGTCCGTCACGATCTGATCGAGCTCCGCGAAGATCGACTTCTTGATGTCCTCGTTCTCGCTCGCGGCCTCGATGACGAGCTGCCGATCCGCGAAGTCCGCCATGTCGACCGTGTAGTGCAGGCGGGACACGGCGGCGTCCCGCTCCTCGGCGGTCAGCTTGCCACGCTCCACGCCGCGGTCCAGGCTCTTCTCGATGCGGCCGCGGCCGGCGGCCACGGCCTCCTCGCTGATGTCGCGGACGACGACGTCGAGTCCGGCCCGTGCCAGGACCTCGGCGATGCCCGAGCCCATGAGGCCCGAGCCCACGACTCCTGCGCGTTCGATGGTCATGTTCCCTCGCTTCTGTCTGCCTGCCCGGCGATCCGGGCGGGCGGTGGTCGGTGGTGTGTGGACCGGTCAGAACCAGTCGGAGCGCCGGATCGCGCTGCGCGCCTCCCGGCGCCGCTCCCCCGGCAGGGTCTCGACGTAGACGATCCCGTCGAGGTGGTCGGTCTCGTGCTGGAGCATCTGTGCGAAGACGCCCTCGCCCTCGACGCGGACGGGTTCGCCGTGCTCGTCGAAGCCCTCGACCGCGGCATGCTCCCAGCGCGGGGTCGGGAACCACAGTCCGGGCACGGACAGGCAGCCCTCGTCGATGTCACGAAGCTCTCCCCCGGTCTCGACGACCCTGGGGTTCACGACGTGGCCGACGCGCCCGTCGAGGTCATAGGCGAAGACGCGCCGGGCCACCCCGATCTGCGGGGCGGCCACGGCCGCGCGCCCGTCCGGGGCCGCGGTGTCCGCGAGATCCCGGACGAGCGCGCGCAGCGCGTCGTCGAAGCGGGTGACCGGATCGCACACCGTGCGCAGCACCGGGTCCCCGTAGCGGCGGATGGGACGATCAGGCATCGATCACGACGACGAGATCGCCGCCCTCGAGCTGCTGGACCGGGCCGATCGCCAGGCGCGAGACCGTGCCGTCGACGTGCGACGTGATCGAGGCCTCCATCTTCATCGCCTCGATCGTGGCGACGGTCTGCCCCGCCTTGACGGTGTCGCCCTCCTCGACCTTGAGCGTCACGACGCCCGCGAAGGGGCTCGCGACGTGGCCCGGGTTCGAGGCGTCCGCCTTCTCCGCCGTCGCGACGTCGACGGACACCGACCGGTCGCGCACGGACAGCGGGCGCAGCTGGCCGTTGAGCGTGCACATGACCGTGCGCATGCCGCGCTCGTCGGCGGGCCCGACGGCCTGGATGCCGACGAGCAGCGCCTTGCCCTTGTCGATGACGACGGCGTACTCATCGCCCTCGTGCAGGCCGTAGAGGTACAGCGAGGTCTCGAGGACCGACAGGTCGCCGTACTGGTCCCGCATCCGCTGGAACTCCTGCGTGGGCTGCGGGAAGAGGAGGCGGTTGAGGGTCTCCTGGCGCGTGCGGCCGGGCTCGGCCAGCAGCTGCGCGTCCTCGGGTGCCAGGTCCGCGACCGGCGCGCGGTGGGTGCGGCCCTGCAGCGCGCGGGTCCGGAACGGCTCCGGCCAGCCGCCGGGGGGATCGCCCAGGTCTCCGTTGAGGAATCCGATGACGGAGTCCGGGACGTCGAAGCGCTCCGGGTGCTCCTCGAACTCGGCCGGGTCGGCGCCCACCGCGACGAGGTGGAGGGCGAGGTCGCCCACGACCTTGGACGACGGCGTGACCTTGACGAGGTGGCCCAGGATGCGATCCGCGGCCTCGTACATGGCCTCGATCTCCTCGAACTTCTCGCCCAGGCCCAGGGCGACGGCCTGCTGGCGGAGGTTCGAGAGCTGCCCGCCGGGGATCTCGTGGCGGTACACGCGGCCCGTGGGGCCCGGCAGGCCGGACTCGAAGGGCTTGTAGACGTTGCGAACGGCCTCCCAGTAGGGCTCGAGGTCGCTCACCGCGGCCAGGCTCAGGCCGGTGTCGCGGTCCGTGTTCTCCAGGGCCGCGACCAGCGCCGACAGCGACGGCTGGCTGGTCGTGCCCGCCATCGACGCGCTGGCCGCGTCGACCGCGTCGGCACCCGCTGCCGAGGCCGCGAGCAGGGTCGCGAGCTGGCCGCCGGCCGTGTCGTGGGTGTGGACGTGGACGGGCA
>DWZY01000184.1 GCA_019117325.1 Candidatus Brevibacterium intestinigallinarum | reverse complement strand
TTCGTGTCCGCCAGCAGGATGCCCCGCTCCGCCGCGATCTCCCGTGCGCGCTCGAAGATCGAGAGCGTGAGGTCGCGCAGCTGCGCGGCATCCGCCTCGCCCAGCATCCGCACGGTGGTGTCGAAGTCGATGTTCTCGTCGTGGTCGCCCACCGCGGCCTTCGTCGCGGGGGTGAAGATCGCAGGATCCAGGGGGCTGGACTCGCCCAGGCCCTCCGGCAGTGCGTTCCCGCCCACAAGGCCGGTCGCGCGGTAGTCGGAGAGGCCGGAGCCGGTCAGGTGCCCGCGTGCCACGCACTCGACGGGGAACATGTCCAGGCGCCTGCAGATCATCGCCCGGCCGGCCACGACCTCGGGCACATCCACGCTCACGACGTGGTTGCCCACGAGCTCGGCCAGCTGGTCGAACCACCACAGGCTCAGTCCGGTGAGGACCTTCCCCTTGTCCGGGATCTCCGTAGGCAGCACCCAGTCGTAGGCGCTGATCCGGTCGGAGGCGACCATGAGGACCTCCGTAGCCTGCTCCAGGGACGCCTCGCCCTCGCGGATGTAGAGGTCGCGGACCTTGCCCGAGTAGGCGTGGATCCAGCCGGGCACCGCCGGTGCGTTGGATCCCACAGGTGCTGGTGACGCAGCCGAGGTCGCGGAGCCTGCCGAGGCCTCGGGCACGGTGATCTCTCCGCGCTGTGCCCGCAGGGCGATGTCGGTGCGGTGCTGGGCGCCGTCCCAGCTGATGAAGCCGACGGCCTCGTAGGCGCGTGCGCGCGCCGCGGCGAGGTCGTCGCCCAGTGCGACGACGGACAGGACGCGGCCGCCGCTCGTGACGAACTGGCCGGTCTCGTCCTTCGCGGTGCCCGCGTGGAGCACGTCCACGTCCGGCAGCGCCAGGGCCTCCTCGAGTCCCGCGATCGGGTCGCCGGTGCGCGGCGGCCCGGGGTAGTCCGCCGCGGCCAGGACGACGGTGACGGCGGGCCGCGGGTCCCAGTCGAGCGCCGGGTGATCCGCGAGCGTGCCCTCGGCGGCCGCCAGCAGCAGGCCGCCCAGCGGTGTGCGCAGGCGGGCCAGGACGGACTGCGTCTCCGGGTCGCCGAAGCGCACGTTGAACTCGATGACGCGCATCCCGCGGGACGTGAGCGCCAGCCCGCAGTAGAGGAGACCCGTGAAGGGGCTGCCGCGTCGGGCCATCTCCTCGACGACGGGCTGCGCGACGCGTGCGACGACATCCGCCTCGAGGCCGTCCGGGACCCAGTCGAGCGGCGAGTATGCGCCCATGCCGCCGGTGTTGGGACCGGCATCATCGTCGCCGATCCGCTTGAAGTCCTGGGCGGGGGACAGGGGGACGGCGGTGGTGCCGTCACAGACCACGAAGAGCGAGACCTCAGGGCCGTCCAGGTACTCCTCGATGACGACGCGATCGGAGGCGGCCAGGCAACTCTCCGCGTGCGCCAGCGCCTCTGCACGATCGTCAGTGACGACGACGCCCTTGCCGGCAGCAAGCCCGTCGGCCTTGACGACGTGGGGTGCGCCGAACCGGTCGAGGGCGGCGGCGGCCTCGGCGGGGGTTGTCGCAGCGACCGCCTGCGCGGTAGGCACCCCCGCGGCCTCCATGACCTCCTTGGCGTACGTCTTCGAGCCCTCGAGCGTCGCCGCCTCCTGACCGGGGCCGAACACCGGGAACGAGGCCGCGCGCAGGGCATCCGCGACGCCGGCGACCAGCGGGGCCTCGGGACCGATGACGACCAGGTCGACGTCGAGCTCGCGGGCCAGGCTCACCGCCTCCTGCGGGTCCGTCTGGTCCAGCGGACGGGTGTCGCACAGCAGGTCGATGCCGGGGTTGCCAGGTGCGGCGATGACCGCATCGACACCGGGATCGCGGGACAGGGCGGAGACGAGGGCGTGTTCGCGGGCGCCGGAACCGATCACAAGTACCTTCACGCGTCACAGACTAGTCGGTGACCCGCGCCGGTGTCCGTGAAGGGGCGGAGGGTACGAGGGCTAGAATCGCCGTGTCCGTGTCCCTGACGAGAGCGCTTCCACTCGATGAGCAAGAGTTCCGAACTGGCGGAGAAGGCCGAACGCTTCGGCCTCACCCGTGTCGGTGCCCGACCGCCCCTCCCCACCTACCTCAAGCAGGTCTGGGAGCGCCGGGACTTCACTCTGTCCCTGGCCCGCTACCGGATCCAGAGCGAGAACGAGCGCAACCGACTGGGCATGGCGTGGGTGCTCCTGCGTCCCAGCTTCCAGGCGCTGGTCTACGGCACCGTGTTCGGCTTCATCATGACCGGGGCCAGCCGGCCGGACAATTTCGTGTCGTTCCTGGTCATCGGCGTGTTCTCGCTGGAGTTCTTCAACTCCTCGATGAACGGCGGCGCGAAGGCGATCATCTCCAACACGAGCCTCGTGCAGTCCCTGCCGTTCCCGCGCATGGTGCTGCCTCTGGCGAAGGTCCTGGAGAACCTCATGAACTTCATGCCCACACTGGGACTGATGTTCATCCTCGCGATCATCTTCGGCTCGCGGCCGGACTGGTCCTGGTTCCTCTTCATCCCGCTCGTGGCGCTGTTCACGATCTTCAATCTGGGCGTCGCCCTCATCTTCTCCCGGATCACGGTCCACTTCCGCGACCTCAGTCAGCTCATCCCCTTCGTGTCGAGGATGATCTTCTACACCTCCGGTGTGTTCTTCGACCCCAGCCGTCTGCTGGAGGGCCGTCCGCCCATCCTGGGCGCCATCTACGACTGGCACCCGCTGCACAACGTGCTCTCGATCTCCCGCGGGATCCTGCTGGAGGATCACCAGATGCCGGTCGAGTACTGGTTCAACTTCAGCGTGTGGGCGGTCGTCCTGGTGACCGTCGGCACGGTCTTCTTCTGGAAGGCGGAGGAGCGCTATGGCCGAGCCGTCTGACACGGGCGCGACCGACGGAGAGGCGGTCGAGGCCCCCGTCGTCATCTGCGACGACGTGCATGTGGAGTACAACACTCTGGCGACGGGCAAGAAGGCGACCGCATCGAGTATGGGCGGCCTGCTGAACCGCGGTCGCTCGATGCAGACGGTGCACGCGCTCAAGGGCGTCTCCTTCGTCGCGAACGCCAACGAGTCGATCGGCATCATCGGGACCAACGGGTCCGGCAAGTCGACGCTCATGCGGACGATCACCGGACTCACACCCGCGACCCGCGGCGCCGTGTACGCGAAGAGCCGGCCGAACCTCCTGGGCATCGGTGCGGCACTGCTGAACGATCTCTCCGGCAGCCGGAACATCATCCTGGGCGGACTGGCGCTGGGGATGAGCCGGCAGGAGATCGAGGAGAAGTACGACGACATCGTCGAGTTCACCGGTCTGCGGGACTTCATCGACATGCCCATGCGCACCTACTCCTCCGGCATGACCGCCCGGCTGAAGTTCGGCATCGCAACGGCGAAGCACCACGAGATCCTCATCGTCGACGAGGCGCTGACCGTGGGCGACCGCGAGTTCCAGAAGCGGTCCGAGGAACGGATCCGGTCGATCCGCGAGGCCGCAGGAACCGTGTTCCTCGTCTCGCACTCCATGCGCTCGATCAAGGACACGTGCAACAGGACGATCTGGATCGAGAAGGGCGAGCTGCGTGCGGACGGCGAGACGGACGCGGTCGTGAAGGAGTACGTGAAGCACAAGTGAACCGGACGACGCAGACGGGGCTGGCTCCCGAATCGCTGCCGCAGCTGCCCGCGCTCCCCGGGGTCTCCTACATCATGCCGATCCTCAACGAGGCGGGGCACGTGGAGGAGGCCATCACGACGATCCTGGCGCAGGAGTATGCCGGGCCGCAGGAGATCGTCGTCGCGGTGGGCCCGTCGACGGACGGGACGACGGCGATCGTCGAGCGCCTGGCGGCCCAGGACCCGCGGATCGTCGTCGTCGACAACCCGCGCGGCGACACCCCGATCGGGCTCAACCTGGCGGTCGCGCGGACCACGCACCCCGTCGTCATCCGCGTCGACGCGCACTCGGAGCTGACGGCCGACTACACCGCGCGCGGTGTCGAGGCGCTGCGTCAGACCCGCGCGGCGAACCTGGGCGGCCTCATGGAGGCGCGCGGACGAGGAGCATTCCAGCGCGCGGTCGCCCGCGCCTACATGTCGCGGATCGGTTTGGGCGGACCCGCGTACCACGCGGGCGACGAGGCGCAGGAGGCGGAATCCGCGTACCTGGGCGTCTTCCGCCGCGAGGTCTTCGACGTGCTGGGCGGATTCGACGAGTCGCTGCGGCGCGGTCAGGACTGGGAGCTGAACCTGCGCATCCGCGAGGCCGGCGGCCTCGTCTGGTTCGAGCCCGCCCTGCGCGTCACCTACTGGCCGCGCGCCTCCTGGTCGAAGCTGGCCCAGCAGTTCTACGCGACCGGCGTGTGGCGGGCGGAGATCGTCCGCCGCCACGGCACCCGCAACTCCCTGCGCTACTTCGCCCC
>DWZY01000183.1 GCA_019117325.1 Candidatus Brevibacterium intestinigallinarum | reverse complement strand
TTGTGCGTGCGCGCCGACGTGAACTCCGGCGCCGGCAGCCGCTCGAGGCGGCTCAGTTGCGTCACGTGCTTGGGCTCCAGCTCTGCCACGTTGCTGACCTGCAGGAGCTTCATGGTCCGCTCGATCTGGTCCGTGAGGATCTCGATCATCCGGTCGACACCCTCGCGGCCGCCGGCCATGAGGCCGTAGAGGTATGCGCGGCCCACGAGTGTGAAGTCCGCACCCAGCGCCAGCGACGCGACGATGTCCGCGCCGTTCCGGATGCCGGTGTCCAGGATGATCTCCATGTCCTGGCCCACCTCCTGCGCGACCTGCGGCAGCAGGTGGAAGGGGACGGGTGCGCGGTCCAGCTGGCGACCGCCGTGGTTCGACAGGACGACGCCGTCGACACCCAGGTCCGCCATCTTCTTCGCGTCCTCGAGCGTCTGCACGCCCTTGACGACGAACTTGCCGGGCCACAGCGCGCGGATCTCCGCGAGGTCGTCGAAGTCGATCGACGGGTCCATCGCGGCGTTGAGCAGTTCGCCCACGGTGCCGCCGGTCTCCGACAGCGATGCGAACTCCAGGGGAGGAGTCGTGAGGAAGTCGATCCACCACCAGGGGCGGGGCAGCGCGTTGAGCACCACGGAGGGGCTCAACTGCGGCGGGATGGAGAAGCCGTTGCGGGTGTCCCGCAGACGGGCACCGGCGACCGGGGTGTCGACCGTGAACATGAGGGTGTCGAAACCGGCCTGGGCCGCGCGCTCGACGAGGCCGTAGGAGATCTCCTTCTGGCGCATGACGTAGAGCTGGAACCAGTTGCGGCCGTGCGGGTTCGCGGCCTTGACGTCCTCGATCGAGGTGGTCCCCAGCGTCGACAGGGTGAAGGGGATGCCCGCGGCTCCGGCCGCACCCGCACCGGCGGTCTCGCCCTCCGTCTGCATGAGGCGGGTGAAGCCGGTGGGGGCGATGCCGAAGGGGTAGGCGCTGCTGCCGCCCAGGATCTGCGTCGTCGTGTCGACGTGGGACACGTCGGTGAGGATCGACGGGTGGAACTCGATGTCCTCGAACGCCTGGACGGAGCGGCTCATCGAGATCTCGCCCTCCGCTGCGCCGTCCGTGTAGTCGAAGGCGGCAGCTGGCGTGCGCCGCTTCGCGATCTTCCGCAGATCCTCGATCGTCAGCGCGGAGGAGAGCCTGCGCCGCTTGCCGTTCGGATCGAACTTCCGGAACTTCATGAGCTCCAGGATCTCTGCGGGATTGGGCACCTGCCGCTTGACCATCGTGGTCTCCTTCAACGTCTCGAGGCTCGTCTGAGCTGACCCTTCCCATGATAGTGAGTCGACGCCCGCGCAGAGGACGGCTGGTCCCCTGCGGACGCGGACTGTCGCGACGTGCTCCTGGTTGCCAGGTGTGGCTTGAGACACTGGAGGCATGGAACCTGCACGGAACCGACCGGAGGGAGTCATCACCGTCGACGACGTCCGCCGCCTGGCCACCGCCCTGCCGGAGGTCACTGAGCGGACGTCGTACGGCACGCCCGCGTTCTGCGTCGCAGGAAAGATCTTCGCCCGCATTCACGAGGAACCCCACGTGCTGGTGTGCTGGCGCGACAGCCTTGAGGATCGCGACGTCCTTCTGGCCGCCGACCCGGCGACGTTCTTCACCACCGACCACTACACCGGGCATGCCAGCGTTCTGGTTCGACTCGACCGCGTCGAGCTCGATGAACTCGCCGAGCTGCTCATCGAGGCGTGGGACGCCCGCGCCCCGAAGCGCCTGCGCGCAGCCCGAGAGTGAGCACGGCTCGATACCCCAGGCGTTGGAGGACGCGACCGTCGTCGTGTCGACGGCCGGTCCGTGACCGGCCGTCGACACTCAGACGTCCAGCCTCAGACGCGGTCCTGCGCCCAGCGGGCCGCACCCGTGTACGAGCGTCCGATGACCTGCGGCGCCGGCCGGGCGATCGCAGCGGAGTAGTGGCCGATCAGCTGTGAGCAGACGCTCTTCCACGTGCGGCCCAGCACCGTCTGCCGGGCGGTCCGGCCGAACGCGCGGCGCTTGGCCGCATCACCGGCCAGGTCGACGACGTGCGCCCGCAGGCCAGCCAGGTCGCCGGGGCTGTACAGCCAGCCGGTGCGGGAGGAGTCGACGAGATCGAGCGGGCCGCCGCGCGCGGGTGCGACGACGGGCACGCCCGAGGCCATGGCCTCCTGGATCGTCTGGCAGAACGTCTCGAACTCGCCCGGGGCGGCCATGATGTCGAAGCTCGCGACCGCCTGTGCCAGCGCGTCACCGCCCAGGAAGCCCGTGAAGTGCGCGGTGGGCAGCAGCCGGCGCAGGCGCTCCTTCTGGGGTCCCTCGCCCACGATGACGAGGCGCACGCCCGGGATGTCGGCCAGCACCCGCAGGTCCTCGACCTGCTTCTCCATCGCGAGGCGGCCCACGAAGCCCACCACGACCTCGGGTCCGTGCCCGTCATCGCTCACGCCCGCCTTCGCACGGAAGGCGGCGGACCGGTGGGAGGGCTCGAAGCGGGTCGAGTCGACCCCGCGCGCCCACAGCTCCACGTCCTCGACGCCCACGCGGGTCAGCTGCTCGACCGTGTAGGACGACGGCGCCAGGGTGAGCGAGGCGCGCTGGTGGATGTTGCGCACGTGCGTCCACAGGAGGTGCTCCAGGCCGCGCATCCCGTAGCGGGCGGCGTAGGCGGGGACCTCCGTCTGGTAGACCGCGACGGAGGGCAGGCCCAGGTCCTGTGCGGCGAGCACGCCGCGCCAGCCCAGCACGAACGGGGAGGCGACGTGCACGATGTCCGGTTCGAAGTCCCGCAGCAGGCGGCGGATGGGAGCGACCCCACCGGGCGCCACGCGCACCTTCCGGTACCGGGGCATCGCGAAACTGGGGACCCTCTGGACCCGCGCGCCTGCGACCTCGCGCGGACGATCGCCCCGTGTGCCGGGGGCGATGACGACCGCCTCATCGCCGCGCTCGGCCAGGTGGTCCAGCACCCGGAGGAGGCTGTGGGTGACACCGTTCATCTGCGGGAGGAACGACTCCGCGATCACTGCGACTCTCACGATTATCAGAACACACGATGAAGGTGACGCACACGCATCCCGCAGGGTGACGTGACGAAGAACTCATGACGAACCGGTGGTGGCCCGGCCTCCCGCGCCACGCCCGTCCGCGGGTGCTGGAACGGGCGGAAGTGTGCGGGCGGACGACTGTATCCTGCCCTCAGTGGATCGCGGGGCGCGGTCCGGTGATGGCTCTGTGATGACGGTTGCGTGACGACGGCTCTGTGCGGAGGGGTGCTGCCAGGATGATGTGGAGCATGCTCATCGTCGTGGTGCTGCTCGTGTGCCTCGCGCCGTTCCTGGTCATCCGCTTCAACCAGCTCTCTCTGGGCCGCTCGCTGTGCGCGGAGGCGCGCCGCCAGTTCGATGCGGCCCGCGCCACCCGTCGCGGTCTCCTGCCCGTGTTCCAGGCCGAGGCCAGCCGCCTGCTGGGCTCATCCGCCCCCTCCGTCACCGCGCTCGAGGCCGCCGTCGCCACTGCGTCGAGCGCCCGGTCCCGCACGGACGCGGGTGCGGCGGAGCACGCGGTGACCGATGCGGTGCGCGCGGTCGCCGTGACGCTGCGGGAGCAGGCGGCCGCGGGCGGCACCGTCACGTGGCTGAAGGATCTCTACGGGCAGCTCGAGGAGCATGAGACGCACATCAGTGCGAGCGTCCGCCACCACAACGCGAGCGTCCGCTCCTACATGCGCCGACGGCGCGGTCTGCTCTCGCTGCCACTGCTCGGGCTGTACCGACCGCTGCAGGAGATCGAGTACGCGCCGTCTCCCATCGCCGAGGTCACCGTGAGCGGGGCACCGTCCCCGGGTGCCGAGGACTACCGGCCCGGCCCTGTGGCGGAGGACCTGTGACCGGGGTGCCCGCGGCCTCGGGAGCAGTGCCCGCGGCGACCACGACCTCGGAGCCCGAGACCGAGAATGCCGGGACCCCGGTCCGCTTCCGCATCGACCTGGGCTACGACGG
>DWZY01000182.1 GCA_019117325.1 Candidatus Brevibacterium intestinigallinarum | reverse complement strand
CGGGGCAGTCGAGCCGGCCCCGGCCTCGGGTGCGGTGCGGCTGGGACCGCGGTGCGGCCTCGGGCGCGGTCCGGCTTGGACCACGCGGTCCGGCTTGGACCACGGGGCGCGAGCGCGTACCATGGTCGGGTCACCTCGGCGAGGGAGGCCCCGACGGCCTCCGTGATCGACGCGGTCCTCAGCTTCTCGAGCAGCCCTCCGGGTGCGTGCTCCGAGCCGATGGGGCTCCTCGTCCGCACGAGGCCCACCGCTTGAGAAGGAGCACCACCATGGCTGACGCCACTCTTGATGTCACCCGCCGCGAAGAGTTCGGCAAGGGCGCATCCCGCCGCTTCCGCCGCGAGGGCAAGGTCCCCGCGGTCCTCTACGGCCACGGCATGGAGCCCGTCCACCTGCTGCTGGACGCGCACCCCACGATGCTGGCGCTGCGCACGCCCAACGCGCTGCTGAAGCTCACGAACCCGGAGTCCGGCAAGAGCGAGCTGTCGCTCGCCAAGGACGTCCAGATCAACCCGGTCACCCGTGTCATCGAGCACCTGGACCTGCTGCTCGTCAAGCGCGGCGAGAAGGTCGAGGTCGAGGTCCCCGTCGTCGTCGAGGGCGAGGCCGCACCCGGCACGCTCGTGTCCGTCGACAACCAGTCGCTGCTCATCTCCGCTGACGCGACGAAGCTGCCCGACTCCATCGAGGTCAGCATCGAGGGCCGCGAGGTCGGCGAGCACCTCTACGCCGCTGACGTGACGCTGCCCGAGGGCGTCGAGCTGGTCTCCGACGGCGAGCTGCTCATCGTCAACGTCTCCGCGCAGCTCTCCGAGGAGCAGCTCGAGGCGGAGCTCGAGTCCGACGCGGTCGACGAGGAGGTGGCAGCCTCGGCCGGTGCCGCGCCGGCCGATGAGGCCGCTGCGTCCGAGGGCGACGCCGAGGAGGAGTGATCCGGCAGGAGCGTCCGGCATCGGATGCTCCGCGATCCTTCGCACCGCGGGGCAGGACCAGCAACGGTCCTGCCCCGCGGTGCGTGTGTGCGGGGACGGCGCCGATCGGCGATGATGTTCCCCGAGCGCTGAGCAACTGAGAGAGGCGGACCCGCATGGCGGCGGACACGTGGCTGGTGGTGGGCCTGGGCAACCCCGGAACCCGGTACGAGGCGACCCGGCACAACATCGGATACCTCGTCGTCGACGAGCTGCTGGAGCGGATGAGCTCCGCACTCACGCGGACGAAGGCCCGTGCCCAGGCGGCAACCGGTCGGATGCCCGGAACCGGTGGCCGGCCCGGCGACCGCGCAGTGCTGGTGCGGCCGTCGACCTACATGAACGAATCGGGGCAGCCGGTGGGGCAGCTGGCGCGGTTCCACTCCGTGACGCCCGATCGGGTCATCGCGATCCACGACGACGTGGACCTCGACTTCGACTCCGTCCGCCTCAAGAAGGGCGGGGGAGAGGGCGGCCACAACGGCCTGCGGTCACTCACGAGTCACCTGGGCACCCGTGACTACCTGCGGGTGCGCGCGGGCGTGGGCCGCCCGCCCGGGCGCATGGACACGGCCGACTACGTGCTGGGGAGGTTCTCCGCGCAGGAGCGGGAGACCCTGCCCATCTTCGTGTCCGATCTGGCCGACGCGGTCGAGGCGCTCATCGCAGACGGACTGGTCACAGCCCAGCAGCGGTTCCACGCCCCGCGCTGAGCCCGCTGCCGGTGTCGGGCGCGCTGCGGGGACGGGTGAGGAGCGCGGCTGCGACCCCGCCCAGCGCGCCGAAGAGGTGGCCCTGCCACGAGATGCCGACATGGACCGGCAGCACGCCCACCAGCATCGATCCGCCGTAGACGGAGAAGGTTGCCAGGGCGATGACCGCGTAGAGGATCCGGTGGCCCATCGAGCGCGCGGTGAACACGCGGACCATGAGATAGGCGAAGTAGCCGAACACGAGGCCCGAGGCGCCGACCGTCACGGTCCCGGGCAGCGCGAGGAACCACGGGCCGATTCCGCCCACGACGGTCGCGATCGCGGTGACGAACCAGAAGCGGCGCGCTCCCTCCGCCGCGACGAGGCAGCCCAGCACGAGGAACGGGACTGAGTTCGAGATGAGATGCGACCACGTCGAGTGGAGCAGGGGAGCCAGCACGATCCCCGGCAGGTGCGTGAGGTCCCACGCGCGGATCCCCAGCGATTCGAAGCGTCCCGGCAGCAGCAGGTCCGCGAACTCGACGATCCACATGATCGCGAGGAGGACGAGCGGGGGACCGAAGCGGGCGGCGTACGGCGTGCGCGGGGCGGCGGTGCTCGAGGACATGCCCCGAGTATCGGTCATGAAGCTGGGGGCTGCGTCCGCGCGCCGATGGATCTGCGCCGCGCGAAGGCGCACAGTCCGCCGATGACGAGGCAGGCGACGGTGAGGGCCGGGAGCACGAGGCCCCACGTGGGCTCCGCGACGAGCATGCCGCCGGTGGGCGTGCCGTCCGGCAGCTGCCCGTCCCACATGAGCAGGGGCGGGTCCCGCACGAGGGACACCCAGCGCTGAGCGACAGCAGCCGCAACGATCAGCGACACGAGGCTCCATGCGCGGGATGCGGGACGGACGAGGGCGCGGGCCGCGGCGAGAGCGACGAGCAGCCACACGAGCAGCGCGGCAGGGCTGAGGCCCTCCGGCCCGATGCCGTCGTCCTGCATCCCGCCCAGTGCGGAGACGCGGATCGACAGCGCGCTGCCGTCCGGCTCCGTCGCCAGCACCGGGACGAACGACGCGACGGCATAGCTGAGGATCGCGAGGAGGTGGAGGAGGCGGACCGCCAGCATTCGCCGAGGCCGACGGGCGGCCTGTCCGTCGGTGTCGTCGCTGGCGCGGTCGCTGGCGTCCGGCCCGGGCGGACCCGCGTGCGAGTCGGGCGCGTCGGCCTCGTGTGAGGAGCTCATGTCCATCAGTGTCGCGGGTGAACGGCTCGACGCCGCAGGGCCGGGCGTGACAGTCCTGACACGCCCGTGTCCGCACCGACCTCTAGACTGGTTCGCGTGCTGACTGGACTGAGCCCTGCCCTCTCCCTGCCCGCCTTCGAGGACGTGCGGCGCGCGATCGCGGATCCCGCCTCGCCCGGGGGCACGGTGTCGCTGGTGCGGGGGCTCCTGCCCGCCCTCGTCGCCCGCACGGCGAAGACCGGCACCGCACTCATCATCACCGCCACGACGCGGGAGTCGCAGGACCTGGCCCGCGCGCTCGAGGACCACCTGCCGGCGGGCGCGGTCGCAGTGTTCCCCTCCTGGGAGACGCTGCCGCACGAGCGCCTGTCGCCCCGCTCGGACACGGTGGGCGAGCGGCTCACCGTCCTCCATCGCCTCGCACACCCGGACGCGCCGGGCTCACAGCCGGACGGGCAGCCGCTGCGCGTCGTCATCGCTCCCGTGCGCGCTGCGCTGCAGCCGCTCGTCAAGGGCCTGGGCGACCTCGAGCCGATCGTGCTGCGCGCGGGTGACCGCATGGACCTGACGGACCTGGCGGAGACGCTGTCCGGGCTCGCCTACTCGCGCGTCGACATGGTCTCGCGCCGCGGCGAGTTCGCGGTGCGCGGCGGCATCATCGACATCTTCCCGCCCACGGCGGACACGGCACTGCGCCTGGAGTTCTTCGATGACGAGGTCGAGGAGATCCGCCCGTTCGCGGTCGCGGACCAGCGCTCCCACCCGGTGGAGCCGGGCGAGCCCGCACCCGTGCTGTTCGCCCCGCCGTGCCGGGAGGTGCTGCTGACGCCGGCGGTCCGTGAGCGCGCCGCACAGCTCGCGACGACGACCCCGACGGCCGCGGACATGCTCGAGAGGATCGCCGCGGGCGTCGCCGTCGAGGGCATGGAATCGCTGGCCCCGGTGCTGGTCGACGGCATGGAGCCGCTCGTCGCCGTCATGCCGGAGGGATCCCGCGTCCTCGTTGTCGAACCGGAGAAGGTGGCCCGCCGCGCGGAGGACCTCCTCCGGACGTCCGACGAATTCCTCGCCGCCGCGTGGGAATCGGCCTCCGACGGGGCACAGGCACCGGTGGACCTGTCCGCGGCCAGCTTCCGCACCCTCGAGCAGACACGCGAGGCGGCCTCGGTCCTGGGCCACCCCTGGTGGGAGGTGGGCGGCTTCGCCGTCGACGAGGAGCTCACCGCCGCGGGGTCGGAGGACTTCACGGTGCCCGCCCGCGAGCCGCGCGGCTATCAGGGCGACGTCGAGGCCGTCCTCCAGGACGTCCACGGCCTCATCCGCGAGGACTGGTCCGTCGTCGTGCTGACGGAGGGGCAGGGCCCCGGCCGTCGCCTCGTCGAGGTGTTCGCCGAGGCCGAGGTCCCGGCCGCGCTGGTCGAGGACCCGGACTTCACGGCGTCCGGCCGGGTCGAGGTCTCGACCGGAGCCGGCTACGGCGGCTTCATCGTCGAGGAGCTCAAGCTGGCGGTGCTGACGGAGGCGGACGTCCTGGGCCGCGCCGCAGCCTCGTCGACCCGCGACATGCGGAAGCTGCCGGCCCGCCGGCGCCGCAACCAGGTCGACCCCCTCAACCTGGCACCCGGCGACCACGTGGTGCACGAGCAGCACGGCGTGGGCCGCTTCATCGAGATGGTGCAGCGCACCGCGGGCCGGGGAGCGGACGCGCACACCCGCGAGTACCTCGTCATCGAGTTCGCGCCGTCCAAGCGGGGCCACCCGGGCGACCGCCTCTACGTGCCCTCGGACTCCCTCGACCAGGTGACGCGGTACGTGGGTGGTGAGAACCCCACGCTCAGCAAGATGGGCGGCTCCGACTGGGCGAAGACGAAGTCGCGCGCCCGGAAGGCGGTCAAGGAGATCGCGGGCGAACTGGTCCGTCTCTACTCCGCCCGGCAGGCCACGCAGGGCCACGCGTACGGTGCGGACACTCCGTGGCAGCGGGAGCTGGAGGACGCCTTCCACTACGTCGAGACCCCCGATCAGCTCACGACGATCGACGAGGTGAAGGCCGACATGATGAAGACGGTCCCGATGGACCGCCTCATCTGCGGCGACGTGGGATACGGGAAGACGGAGGTGGCGGTGCGCGCCGCCTTCAAAGCGATCCAGGAGGGCAAGCAGGTCGCGGTGCTGGTGCCCACGACCCTGCTGGTCCAGCAGCACTTCGAGACCTTCTCGGAGCGGTACGCGGGCTTCCCCGTCACCGTTGCGGCGCTGTCGCGCTTCCAGTCGAAGAGCGAGTCCGACCGCGTCGTCACGGGCATCAAGGACGGCACGATCGACCTGGTGATCGGCACGCATCGCCTGCTCTCCGGCGAGATCTCGTTCAAGGATCTGGGCCTCGTCATCATCGATGAGGAGCAGCGGTTCGGCGTCGAGCACAAGGAGACGCTCAAGGCGATGCGCGCGGACGTGGACGTCCTGGCGATGTCCGCGACCCCCATCCCGCGCACCCTCGAGATGGCGGTCACGGGCATCCGCGAGATGTCGACGCTCGCCACGCCGCCGGAGGAGCGCCACCCCGTCCTCACCTACGTGGGTCGCTACGAGGACCGGCAGGTCGCGGCGGCGATCCGCCGGGAGCTCATGCGCGAGGGCCAGGCGTTCTACATCCACAACCGCGTCCAGGACATCGAGCGGGTCGCAGGCCACCTGGCGGAGCTGGTGCCGGAGGCCCGCATCGCGATCGCGCACGGCAAGATGGGCGAGAAGCAGCTGGAGCAGGTCATCGTCGACTTCTGGGAGCGGAAGTTCGACGTCCTCGTCTGCACGACCATCGTGGAGACCGGCATCGACATCGCGAACGCGAACACGCTCATCATCGACCGGGCCGACCGGTTCGGCCTCTCGCAGCTGCACCAGCTGCGCGGTCGCGTGGGCCGCGGCCGCGAGCGCGCCTACGCGTACTTCCTCTATCCGCCGGACGGCACGCTCACGGAGACCGCGCACGACCGGCTCAAGACGCTGGCCGAGCACTCCGAGCTGGGCGCCGGCATGCAGGTCGCGATGAAGGACCTCGAGATCCGCGGTGCGGGCAACCTGCTGGGCGGCCAGCAGTCCGGCCACATCGAGGGCGTGGGCTTCGACCTGTACGTGCGCCTCGTGGGCGAGGCCGTCGCGAACTTCCGGGGCGAGGCGCAGGAGGAGGAGAAGGAGATGCGCATCGAGCTGCCGGTCGACGCGCACATCCCCACCGACTACGTCGACCACGAGCGGCTGCGGCTCGAGGCCTACCGCAAGCTCGCCGCGGCCACCGGCGAGGAGGAGATCCGCGAGGTGCTCGCGGAGCTCACCGACCGGTACGGCACCCCGCCCGAGGCCGTGGACGTCCTGGCCGATGTTGCCCGCCTGCGCATCCGTGCCCGCGCCTCCGGCATCACGGACATCGTCATCCAGGGGAACTTCATCCGGTTCGGCCCCGTCGAGGACCTCCCCGACTCGCAGATCGCCCGGCTCAAGCGGATGTACCCCAAGTCGCTCATCAAGCCCGCGGTGCGGTCGATCCTCGTGCCCAAGCCCGTGGGCGGCACCGGCTTCGACCGGCGCGAGGTCGTCGACTCGGAGATCCTCGCGTGGGCGCACCAGTTCCTCGAGGCGATCCTCCCGGTCGAGGAGGACCCGCCGGCATGAGCGAGCATTCGTGCGGGCAGGGGACCGGTCCGGGCGGACGGGCGGCTGAGGCTGCGCCCGGGCCGGCCTCGGCTCTGCCGGTTCCGCACGACGTCGCCGAGCCGTGGCAGCAGCCGGACACGGGGGCGCTGACTCCGGAGACCATGATGGCCTTCATCCGCGCGCGCTGCCCGTGGGCCGCGGACCACACGCATCGCACACTGGCGCCCTACCTCCTCGAGGAATCGGTCGAGCTCATGGCCGCGATCGAGGAGGACGACCCGGCAGCGATCGAGGCGGAGCTCGCAGATGTGCTCTACCAGGTCGTCTTCCACGCAGCGCTCCTGGACGACCGGCTGGGACGGGAGCCGGGTGCCACCTGGGACGCTCTGCAGGAGCGGCTGGTGGAGAAGTACGTCCGGCGTCACCCGCACGTCTTCGAGGCCCGGCATCCGGTGCCCCTGCCGGAGGTGCAGCGCCGGTACCAGGAGGTCAAGCGGCAGGAGAGGGCGGCCTCGGACGCGGTGCCCGAGCCGTCCGCCGCCGCCCACCAGAGGGCTGCGGCGGACGCCTCGAGGGTCCTCGACGAGATCCGGGGGACAATGGCGGCACGGAACCGGACCGACTGACGGATGACGGGCCGGCGCGCCGGCCAGGACGAGGAGACGGCATGCAGAGCGCACCACACCGGGCACCGCGGATCGAGGTCCCGGGCACGTTCAACTTCCGCGACGTGGGCGGATATACCACAGGCGACGGCGGCGCTGTCGCCACCGGACGCCTCTACCGCGCGGACGGGCTGGGACGTCTGGGTGAGCCCGGGGTCCGGATGCTCCGCGACCTGGGGATCACCTCCGTCATCGACCTGCGGGAGGAGCTGGAGGTGACGAACATCCCGGACGCGCTGGAGGGACTGGGCGCCCGCTACACGCACCTGCCGCTGCTGGGGAATCGCTACTTCCCCCTCGACACGTCGATCCCCGATCGGATCGTCCTCGACCCGCCGAGTCTGCCGTCGCTGTACGCGGCGATCATCGACACCGCGGGCACCCGCTTCGTCGATGTCATCACGGAGGTGTCCCGCGTCGAGGACGACGCGGCCGTCTTCCACTGCTCCGCGGGGAAGGACCGGACCGGCCTCACGGCCGCCTTCCTGCTGACCCTCCTGGGCGTCGACCGGGACACCGTCCTCACGGACTACGCCCTGACGGAGGAGTACCTGGGGGAGGAGTTCCGGCAGGCGCTGCGCGCCCACTTCACCTCTGCGGGGATCTCGACCGTGTCGACGATGGCGACGGACGCGAAGCCCGAATGGCTCGCGGACGTCCTCGACCGCCTCGATCGCGACCACGGGGGAGTCGAGGGCTACCTCTGGGAGCACGGCCTGGAGGACGGCACCGTCGACCGGCTGCGGTCCTCCCTCCTGGTGCCCGCGACCTCGCGCACCCGCTGAGCACGGTGGCCCCTGCGCCGGTCGTGTGCACTAGGCTTGCACCGTCCTTCCCGCACACGCGCATCGGCGCATGATCAAGGAGAATCCGTGGCACAGATCCTGGCAGCGAACGCACGGGAGATCCTCGACTCCCGTGGCAACCCGACCATCGAGGTCGAAGTCCTCCTGGAGGATGGCGCGGTGGGCCGCGCGGACGTGCCGTCCGGCGCATCGACCGGCGAGTACGAGGCCGTCGAGCTGCGCGACGGCGACCCGGAGCGCTACCTGGGCAAGGGCGTCCAGAACGCGGTCGACGCCGTCCTGGACGACATCAACGACGCGGTCGCCGGCATCGAGGGCGACGAGCAGCGCCTCGTCGACCAGGCCCTCCTGGACCTCGACGGCACGGACAACAAGTCGCGCCTGGGCGCGAACGCGACGCTGGGCGTGTCGCTGGCCGTGGCCCGCGCGGCGGCGGAGAGTGCGGAGCTGCCCCTCTACCGGTACCTGGGCGGGCCCAACGCGCACGTCATGCCGGTGCCCATGATGAACATCCTCAACGGCGGGTCCCACGCGGACTCGAACGTCGACATCCAGGAGTTCATGATCGCGCCGATCGGCGCCTCGACGTTCCGCCAGGCACTCCAGTGGGGCGCGGAGGTCTACCACGCGCTCAAGAAGGTCCTCAAGGATCGCGGGCTCTCGACCGGACTGGGCGACGAGGGCGGGTTCGCGCCCGACCTCGAGTCGAACGCCGCTGCGCTGGACCTCATCCTCGAGGCGATCGAGGCCGCCGGCCGCAAGCCCGGCACGGAGATCGCGCTGGCCCTGGACGTGGCCTCCTCGGAGTTCCACGGCGAGGACGGCTACCGCTTCGAGGGCGGGGTGCGCAGCGCGGACGAGATGATCGCCTACTACGAGTCGCTGCTGGCCCAGTACCCGCTCGTCTCGATCGAGGATCCGCTGGACGAGAACGACTGGGAGGGATGGTCGGCGCTGACGACGCGGATCGGCCACGCCGTGCAGATCGTGGGCGATGACCTGTTCGTGACGAACCCCGAGCGCCTGCAGCGCGGCGTCGACGAGGGCGCGGCGAACTCCCTCCTCGTCAAGGTCAACCAGATCGGCACGCTGACGGAGACGCTCGACGCGATCGCGCTGGCGCACTTCAGCGGCTACACCGCGATGATCTCCCACCGCTCCGGCGAGACCGAGGACACGACGATCGCGGATCTGGCCGTCGCGGTGAATGCCGGGCAGATCAAGACCGGCGCGCCCGCCCGTTCCGAGCGCGTGGCGAAGTACAACCAGCTGCTGCGCATCGAGGAGCAGCTGGGCGACGCGGCGCGCTACGCGGGCCGTTCCGCATTCCCGCGGTTCCAGGGCTGACACGCCGGAGCGGACGACAATCCCCCGACGGCTGGGAGGGGCGCGGCACACTGGTGGTGGCCGTGCCCCTTCCCCGTCCCGCGGTTCGAGGTGAACAGACGATGAGCAGACGACGAGCCGGCGGCCGCGGACGCCCGGGTGCGACGCACTCCGGCGGCAGGCGGTCCCAGCGGGAGGCGCGCGCCGCGCGTGCGGGCGGGGGCGTGTCGCCCGACCTCCTCGACGACACCGCTGCCGGCCGTCGCGTGTCCTTCCGCACGGCACTGCTGGCCGGAGCGCTGGTGCTGGTGGCCGGTGGCCTGATCCAGCCCGTCGGCACGGGACTGCAGCAGATGCAGCAGATCGCCGCACTCGAGGCGGACATCGACGCGACCCGCGGCGAGGTCGACCAGCTCCAGGAGGAGCGCGAGCGCCTCGACGACCCGGTCGAGCTGGAGCGCATGGCGCGCGAGGACCTGCAGTACGTGCAGGACGGCGAGGAGGCGTACATCGTCGTCGACGGCTCTGCGGATCGCGGTGACGATGCGGACGCGTCCCCGGCCAGCAGCGCCCAGGTCGTCCGCGCACAGCCCTGGTACATCGAGCTGGCCGATTCGCTGCGTGCGGTCGGCTATGCCAGTGAGGAGACGACCCGATGATCACCCCGTTCACCGCCGCAGACGAGGAGCGCGTGCGCGAACAGCTGGGCCGTGTCCCGCGCGGCGTCGCGGGGGTGGCCGCGCGCACGGCGAGCGGAGACCCGCTGGTCGTCGCGACCGTCCCGCGACTGCCGGACGGAACGCCCTTCCCCACGACGTACTACCTCACGCACCCGGATTACGTGGCCGAGGCCTCGCGGCTGGAGGCGGCCGGGGTCATGGCGCAGATGAGCGATGACCTCGCCGAGGACGAGGAGCTCCAGGAGGCCTACGGGCGGGCACACCGCGCGTACCTGGCCGACCGCGCGCAGATCGGCGCGGCGGCGGGGCTCGCGGAGGTCACGGAGATCGAGGACTTCTCCGCCGGCGGCATGCCCACCCGCATCAAGTGCCTGCACGCCCTCGTGGGCCACAGCCTGGCGGCCGGTCCGGGGGTGAACCCCGTGGGGGACAGGGCCCTGGCGATGATGTCGGACGTCCCGCCTGCCGTAGGCTTCCACGTATGACGAGAACGGCGGCCTTCGACTGCGGAACCAACTCCCTCAGACTCCTCATCGCGGACATCGCGGAGGACGGCACGATGACGGAACTCGACCGTCAGATGCGGATCGTCCGGCTGGGACAGGGCGTCGACCGGACCGGCGCCTTCCACCCGGACGCGCTCCAGCGCACCTTCGCGGTCTGCGAGGAGTACGCGGACCTCATCGCGCAGCACGCGCCGGAGCGGCAGCGATTCGTCGCGACCTCGGCCAGCCGCGACGTGTCCAACCGGGACGCGTTCGTCGATGGCGTCCGCGCGCGATTGGGCCTGGACCCGGAGGTCATCGACGGGACGGAGGAGGCTCGCCTGTCGTTCCTGGGCGCGACCTCGGGCGTGCCGGATGCGCAGGCGCCCCAGTTGGTCATGGACCTGGGCGGCGGTTCGACGGAGCTCATCCTGGGCGGCGGGGACGCGGATGCCGCCTACAGCATGAACATCGGCTGCGTCCGCCTCTTCGAGCGGCACCTGGCGTCGGATCCGCCCACGCAGGAGCAGATCGCGGCGCTGCGGGCGGACGTGGACGACGCGTTCGCCGAGGCCGTGCAGCACGTCGACGTGTCCGCCGCGCGGACCCTCGTGGGCGTCGCCGGCACGATCACGACCGTCGCCGCCGCGACCCTCGACCTGGATCGGTACGACCGCGACGCGATCCACGGGGCCACCCTCAGCCGGGAGCAGATCACGGCGACGGCGGAGCACCTCGTTGCGATGCCGTCGTCGGAGCGCGCTGACCTGCCGTACATGCATCCGGGGCGCGTCGACGTCATCGCCGCGGGCAGCCTCGTCTTCGCCCGCCTCGTCGAGCTCATCGATGACGCGGTGAGCCGTGCCGGCGGCCAGCTGGAGATCCGCGTGAGCGAGTCGGACATCCTCGACGGCATCGCCCTGGGCCTCGCACGGACCTGATCGTGAACCGGCGACGCGCGCGCAGGCGGATCCTCCGCGTCCTGGCGATCCTCGCCGTGCTGGGGCTCGTCGCCACGATGCTCTATCGGGGAGCAGCCCAGGCGGCGACGCCCAGCGGCGATGCCGCGCCCCCGGATGCGGGGGAGCGGGAGCCCAGCGCGCAGGATCCGGGGCCGGGCCAGTGGTTCATGGAGCCGTACGGGATCCCTGAGCTGTGGGAGACGACCCGCGGGGAGGGCGTGACTGTCGCGGTCATCGACTCCGGCGTGAATGACAACCACGAGAACCTGACCGGCCGGGTGACCGCCGCGAAGGACTTCTCCGGCACCGGCCGCGACGGGACGGAGCCGGTCGGCGCGGAGTCGATCATCCATCACGGGACCGCGGTCGCCGGCGTCATCGCCGGCAGCGGCACCGGCAGCGGACCCGTGGGCGTCGCACCGGAGGCGGACATCGCCTCGGCCTCCGTCTGGCTGGGCGGCGGCGCACCGGCGGCGTCCCAGTCGACGCGTGTGCAGGCGGAGCGCGCCCTGCGCTGGGCGGTGGACAGCGGAGCCTCCGTCATCAACCTGTCGCTGGGCTGGGACGATCCGTCGTGGCCCGTCTCCTGGGACGACGCCTTCGCCTACGCGTACGAGCACGACGCCGTCGTCGTCGCGTGCGTGGGCAACCGCTCGCAGGGAGCGACGCAGGCGTGGTCGCCCGCGACGGTGCCCGGCGTCATCGGTGTGGGCGGGCTGACCCAGTCCGACACCGTGCGGGACTCGTCGTCGGCTCCCGGGATGGCCGTCGACCTCATGGGGCCCGCCGAGGACATCCCCGTCCCGTTCTGGGACGGAGGCTACGGGACCGCGGACGGCTGCTCGTTCGCCTCGCCCGTCGTCGCGGGCGTGGCCGCGCTGCTGCGGTCCGCGCACCCGGACTGGTCCGCGGATCAGGTGACGGCCGCGCTCACGGAGACGGCCGGGCCCGTTGCGGGCCATGACGGCCAGGGCTCCGCCGAGGACCCGGACCCCCTCGTGGGCTACGGGCGCATCGATCCGCCCGCCGCGCTGGACTGGAAGGCTCGCACAGATGTGCCCGCGGCTTCCCAGCAGCTGGAGGACTGGGTGCGGATGCATCGGCGGGCGGAGCCCGAGGCCGGTGGTGAGACCGCCTCGGCCGCACCGGGGGATGCCGAGGCCGACGGGGCAGTGCTGGCCGACGGGACGGTCGAGGCCACCGGAGCGGCGTCCCCGGTGCTGGGGCCCGTGCTCATCGTGGGCGGAGGCGCCGCGGGCGCCGGGCTCCTCCTGGCCGCGGGGGTGCTGTCCGTGCGCGGGCGGCGAACCACGCGCACGTGACCCGGCCGGGGCCTCGGCGGCGGGGTCCTGGGCAGGTGCTGGAAATGGTGGATCCGACGCCCCGGAATGGCTAGTGAAAAGTTTCACAAGGTCGTAGGATGGGGCCATGGCTCTCATCAGAAACAACGCTCTGCGTCCCCGCATCCTCATCGTCGGAGGAGGCTACCTGGGCTTCGTGACCGCCCAGAACCTCCTCAAGAACCTGGGACGGGGGGAGGCCACCGTCACGGTCGTCGACCCCAATCCCTACCTGACCTACGCGCCGTTCCTGCCGGAGGTCGCCGGCGGCAGCATCGAGCCGCGCCACGCGATCGTGCCGCTGCGCACCCACCTCAAGGGTGCGGAGATCATCACGGGCTCGGTCGAGAGCATCAACCACGAGAAGAAGTTCGTGGTCATCGAGCAGGAGGGCTACGAGCCCTTCGAGCTCGACTACGACCAGATCGTCCTGGCCTCCGGCGCTGTGCCGCGCGCGCTGCCCATCCCGGGCCTCGCGGAGGAGGGCATCGGCGTCAAGCGGATCGAGGAGGCGATCGCCCTGCGCGACCACATCCTCAACCGCCTGTCCGAGGCCTCGCTCATGGAGGACGACGCGGAGCGCCGCAAGGCCCTCACGTTCGTGTTCGTGGGCGGCGGGTTCGCGGGCATCGAGGCCCTGGGCGAGCTCGAGGACATGGCGCGCGCCGCCGTCGCGCAGTACGACACGCTCACGGAGGCGGACATCCGCTTCGTGCTCGTCGAGGCGATGGGCCGGGTCATGCCCGAGGTGGGCGAGGCACAGGCCCGCTGGGTCGTCGATCACCTGCGCGAGCGCGGCGTCGACGTCTACCTCGACACCTTCCTCAAGGACTGCACGAACAAGCACATCGTCCTGTCCAACGGCGAGGAGTTCGACGCTGACCTGGTCGTCTGGAACGCGGGCGTCAAGGCCAACCCGATCCTCGTCGACTCCGACCTGCCGCTTGACGACCGAGGCCGCGTGACGGTCCGCGCGGACCTGCGCGTCGAGAACGAGGACGGCGTTGTCGAGGGCGCCTGGGCCGCGGGCGACAACGCCGCGGTTCCGGACCTGTCCGGCGAGGGCCCCGGCGGCTTCTGCGTCCCCAACGCGCAGCACGCGATGCGCCAGGCCCCGGTGCTGGCGAAGAACCTCCTCGCGTCGATGCGCGGCGAGACCGTCTTCACGCAGTACTTCCACAAGTCGCTGGGCGCGGTCGCGGGCATGGGCCTGTACAAGGGCGTCGCCCAGATCGGCAGCACGGAGCTGCGCGGTGTGCTCGCATGGGGAATGCACCGCCTGTACCACGGCTACGCGATCCCCACGACGGAGCGCTCGGTGCGCGTGTTCGGCAACTGGGTGCTCAACCTGTTCGCCGGTCGCGACCTGACCGCGCTCAAGGACGTCGACGTGCCGCGTCGTGCGTTCGTCGAGGCGGCGAACTCGAAGCCGGCTCCGCAGAAGGAGAAGGCGAACGCCTGATCCGATGCGCTGAGCACAGCCGCTGATCAGCGAGGCCCCGGACGTGCGTCCGGGGCCTCGC
>DWZY01000014.1 GCA_019117325.1 Candidatus Brevibacterium intestinigallinarum | reverse complement strand
ACCCTCAAGGCGGCCTCGGGCCTGCTGCCCAGCGAGCAGGGGGAGGTGACCAGCGGCAGCATCACGTTCCGGGGCGAGGACATCACCCGGATGGACGCACCGGAGCGCGTGAAGCGCGGGCTCAGCCTCTGCATGGAGGGGCGGCACGTGTTCCCGCACCTGACGGTGGGGGACAACCTGCTGGCCGGGGGATACACGAAGGCGCGCGATTCCGCCTCGACGCTCGACTTCGTGTACGAGTTCTTCCCCAAGCTCGCGGACATGCGCAGCCGCACCGCCGGCTTCCTGTCCGGCGGTGAGCAGCAGATGCTGGCAATCGGGCGGGCGCTCATGGCGCAGCCGGAGCTGCTCATGCTGGACGAGCCCTCGCTGGGACTCGCCCCGCTGCTGGTCGAGGAGATCTTCGAGACGATCGCGCGGCTCAACGCGGACACGGGGCTGACGGTGCTCGTCATCGAGCAGAACGCCCGCACCGCGCTGTCCGTGGCCCACCACGGCTACATCATGGAGCAGGGCCGGATCATGCTCGAGGACTCCGCGGCCGCGCTGGCGGACAACCCGGACGTCAAGGAGTTCTACCTGGGGGTCGGGGGAGACACCGGCACCCGCAGCTACCGGGACGTCAAGCACTATCGGCGTCGGAAGCGCTGGCTGTGAAGGAGGAGACCGCCATGAGCGGAGTGAACGGTGCGGACATCGCCCGGATCATCGGCGACGCAGCACAGCGGGACCCGGTCCTGCGGCAGCGGATCGAGGACGCGGGACTGGACCCGGCCTCGGTGACGGAGGCCGGGGCACTGACCGCGGTGCGGGTGCAGAGCAAGGACGAGCTCGTCGCGTCACGGGAGAACGTCCTCACCGGGACCGCGCCGCGGCGGGTCTTCCAGTCGCCGGGGCCCATCTACGAGGAGCAGCCGGCGGGCGAGGACCCGTGGCGGTGGCGCGAGGCGCTGGAATCCGCAGGGCTCACGCCGGGCGACATCGTCCTCAACTGCTTCGGCTACCACCTGTCTCCGGCGGGAGCGATGTTCGACGAGGGCGTCATCGCGGCCGGCGGGACGGTCCTGCCGGCGGGGATCGGCAACCAGCAGCTGCAGGTGCAGGCGATCCGCGACCTGGGCATCCGGGGCTACGTGGGCCTGCCCAGCTACCTCAAGGCGCTCCTGGACCTGCACGCGGCGGACGGCGGCACCGCGGACGACCTGCCGCTCGAGTGGGCGCTCGTGACGGCCGAGCCACTGCCGGACAGCCTGCGCGCAGAGCTCCAGGGGTGGGGGCTGCGGGTCAGGATGGCGTACGGCACCGCGGAGGCGGGCCTCATCGCGTACGAGGACGGTGCGGGGCCGGGGCTGCGGACCGCCCGGGGGATCGGGGTCGAGGTCTGCGACATCGCGGACGGCACGCCCCTGGCGGAGGGGCCCGGCGAGGTCGTCGTGACGATCCTGCGGGAGTCCGCCCCGCTCGTCCGCTTCGGCACGGGCGACCTGTCCGCATGGACGTCCGGCGATGAGGCCGGTGCGGGAGCCGAGGCCGGGGAGTGGCGCCTGGTGGGCGTGCTGGGCCGAACCGGGCAGGCGGTCAAGGTCCGCGGCATGTTCCTGCACCCCGCGCAGGTGCGCGCTGCGGCCGCTGCGATCCCGGACATCGAGGGGCTGCGCTTCGTTCTCGACCGCGAGGACCATCGGGACACCGTCGTCGCCGAGGTCGTGGTCACCGCGGGTGCGGACGAGGCCCAGGTCCTCGCCGAGGCCGGGGACAGGATCCGGTCCGCCCTGCGGTTCCGCGCGGATGTCCGGGCGGTGGAGCAGCTGCCGTCGGACGAGCCGATCGACGACCGGCGCACCTGGGACTGAGGGACGGTTTCGGGGGACTGGGCGTGAATGGGGGCGAGCAGCGGGGCTGCTCGCCCCCATCGGCGTCGCGGGGAGGTGCCCGGAGGATGCCCGGCACGGACGGTGGGGAAAACCCCCGCGGGGAGTCCGGTCGTCACCAGTGAGGAGCCTGTGTGCCAGCTCCTAGCGTGGTGAGCATGACAGCGACCCCCGCCCCGCCCGCCCATCCGTCCTCCGACGTTCCCCCGACCCGCCCGACCGCACTGACCACTCCGGCCGACTCCCCGTCCGCCCACCTCGCGCCGGCACCGTCGCCGCGCGGAGTCCTCCTGCTGGCCGGAGCACCGCTGCTCCTGCTGACCGCCGTGTGCGGCGCCTTCCTCGTCGCCGATGTGCCCGTCCCGTCCTGGGCCGTCCTCGTGGGCCGCTGGATCCCCGCCCTCGTCTCGCTCATCGTGCTCTGGCCGGCACTCCGCCGTCCGGGCGGTCTGCGGGCCGTGCTCGTCCCCGCGTGGGGCCTGCGCCGCTCCCGCGGCACTCGCCGCGGCGTCCTGGCCCTGAGCGCGGCCGGTGTCGCCGTCGTCCTCGTCGTCGCAGTCGTGACCGCGGCACTGTCCGACGCCGTGGGCGCCATGACGGTGCAGCCGTGGGGGACCGTCGCGCTGGGAGTGGCGCTCATGCTCCCGCTCATCCCGATCCTCGCCCTCAGCACGCTGGGGGAGGAAGTCGTGTGGCGGTCGCACCTGCCGCGCCTGCTGGGTGGGACGTTCTGGCGCCGGTCCCTCCTCATCGCCCTCATCTGGATGGCCTTCCACGTGCCGCTGCACCTCACCTACGTCCTGCAGGGAGACATGAGTGCCGCGCACGCGGCGGCGACGACAGTGGGACTCCTCCCGCTGAGCCTGTTCCTCAGCGCGCTGACCGCCAGGCAGGGCAGCATGTGGCCCGCGGCGATCGCGCACGCCGTGCCGATCACGGGCGTGACGCTTGCCGCGGACGCGGCGGGGATCGACCCCGCGGCCATGTGGACGATCACCCTGGTGGGAGCGGTGCTCATGCTGAGCGCGGCGATGGCGCTCGCCCCGTCCCGGGATGCGCACGAGCGCTGAGACCCCGCTGCGGCACCCCCGGCGTCCGCAGTCCGATCGTCTCGAACCCGATCGGACTGCGGACGCCCTGATGTCAGCGCGGCGGACCGCTGTTAGTCTGGCCGGGACCGCGTCCGCGGCAGTCTCATTCCCTGGTGAGGAGCACCCCAGATGACAGATGTCCAGTCCTCGATGAACGCCGGTCTTGCGGCCGTCGATCCAGAGATCGCGCAGGTGCTCGATCAGGAGCTGAGCCGCCAGCGCGGAACGCTCGAGATGATCGCCTCGGAGAACTTCGTGCCGAAGGCCGTGCTCGAGGCGCAGGGCTCCGTCCTCACCAATAAGTACGCCGAGGGATACCCGGGCCGCCGCTACTACGGCGGCTGCGAGTTCGTCGATGTGGCAGAGAACCTGGCGATCGACCGGGCGAAGTCGCTCTTCGGCGCCCAGTACGCGAACGTGCAGCCCCACTCCGGCGCACAGGCCAACGCCGCGGTCCTGCACGCCTTCGCCCGCGCGGGCGATCGCCTGCTGGGTCTGGATCTGGCCCACGGCGGCCACCTGACCCACGGCATGAAGATCAACTTCTCCGGCCGCCTCTACGACATCTCCTCCTACGAGGTCGACCCGCAGACGCACCGCATCGACATGGACGTCGTCCGGCAGCGCGCGCTGGAGGCGCAGCCCAAGGTCATCGTCGCGGGCTGGTCGGCCTACCCCCGCCAGCTGGACTTCGAGGCGTTCCGGTCCATCGCGGACGAGGTGGGCGCGACCCTCTGGGTCGACATGGCGCACTTCGCGGGCCTTGTCGCCGCGGGCCTCCACCCCAACCCCGTGCCGGTCGCGGACGTCGTGTCCTCGACCGTCCACAAGACGATCGGCGGACCCCGCTCCGGCTTCATCCTGTCGAAGGACGAGGCGAACGCGAAGAAGATCAACTCCGCCGTGTTCCCCGGCCAGCAGGGCGGCCCGCTCATGCACGTGGTCGCGGCGAAGGCGGTCGCCTTCAAGCTCGCTGCCCGGGAGGAGTTCCGGGAGAAGCAGGAGCGCACGCTGCGTGGCGCCAGCATCCTGGCCGAGCGCCTGCAGGAGCAGGACGTCGTCGACGCGGGTGTCCAGGTGCTGACCGGCGGCACGGACGTCCACCTGGTCCTGGTCGATCTGCGGAACTCGCAGCTGAACGGCCAGCAGGGTGAGGACCTCCTCCACGAGGTCGGCATCACGGTCAACCGCAACTCCGTGCCGTTCGACCCGCTGCCTCCCATGACGACCTCGGGTCTGCGCATCGGCACGCCGGCGCTCGCCTCCCGCGGGTTCGGCGACGAGGAGTTCGCAGAGGTGTCCGACATCATCGCCCAGGCGCTCAAGCCCGGTGCGGACGTCGATGCGCTGCGCGCCCGCGTGGACAAGCTGGCAGACGGTTTCCCCCTCTATGAAGGACTGGAGCAGTACTCATGACGTCTGATGTCTCTGCAACGACGCAGACGACCGGCGCCCGGACGCTCAGCGGCACGCAGACCGCCGCGACCATCAAGGCGGAGCTGGCCCAGCGGGTCGAGGCGCTCGCCTCCCGCGGCGTGACGCCCGGCCTGGGCACCCTGCTGGTGGGCGAGGACCCGGGCTCGCAGTGGTACGTCGCGGGCAAGCACCGCGACTGCGCGGAGATCGGCATCGCCTCCATCCGAGAGGACCTGCCGGAGACGGCCACGCAGGAGGAGATCGAGGCAGCGGTCCGCCGCCTCAACGAGAACCCCGACTGCACCGGCTACATCGTGCAGCTGCCGCTGCCCAAGGGCATCGACGAGAACCGGATCCTGGGCCTCATCGACCCGGCGAAGGACGCGGACGGACTGCACCCGCAGAACCTGGGCAACCTGGTGCTGCGGGTCAAGGAGGACATCGACACGCCGCTGCCCTGCACCCCCGCGGGCATCGTCGAGCTCCTGTCCCGGCATGA
>DWZY01000181.1 GCA_019117325.1 Candidatus Brevibacterium intestinigallinarum | reverse complement strand
GTCGAACACGCTGTAGAGCGTGATCGCGACCAGTAGGACGACTCCTACAACCAATCCCCGTGCCATGCCTCCCATTCTAGTGGACGACCGGCCCGCGGACGGTGAGTGTTCACTCAGCGGGAGGTGCTGTCCATGGGGTGACCGGGCACGGGTCGCACGGAGCAGTCAGGACGGGTCACTACACTGGTCGTCCATGCGCTCCTTCCTGATCTACAACCTCGCTCGGCTGGGCCTCCTGGTCGGCTGCATCCTCATCATCTGGACCATCTGGGGCCGCTCGCTGTGGGGAGCCGTCGCGGGGATCATCATCTCCGCGCTGCTGAGCTTCGTGGTGCTCGCGCCGCTGCGCGAGAAGTCGGCGAATGAGCTCATCGACTCCGCCCAGAAGCGCCGGGAGGCGAAGGAGCGCGCCGCCCGCAAGCGGCCCGATGAGTCCGCGGAGGACAGCTCGATCGACGACGCCTGAGGGGCGTCTCGCCTCAGCGCTCGACGATAGAGGTCAGCGCTGGACGACAGTCGTCAGTGCCCGGGGGCGGAACTCAGAGGGCGATCCCCAGCGCCAGCAGCACGGAGAACCCCAGTGCGGCCAGGGACGTCGACTTGATCGTGGGGATGAGCTCGTGCCCGGTCGCTCCGGACAAGATGACTCGCACCGGGTGGAGGACCAGCACGAGCGCCAGGATCGCGATGACGGAGGCCGGGTGCCCGTCGGCGATCGGGCCCATGAGCATGACGAAGGGCGCGGCCACCAGCACGATGTAGGCCGCCCGGGCCATCCCATCGCCCAGCACGACGGCCAGGGTGGTCTTGCCGGCCTCGCGGTCCGTGGGGATGTCGCGGATGTTGTTGGCCATGAGGACGCCGCAGGCGAAGAGGCCGATCGCGATCGCTCCGCTCACCGCGGACAGGGTCACCCCGCCGGCGACGGCTGCGGCCGTGCCCAGGGTCGCGACGAGTCCGAAGAAGATGAAGACGAAGACCTCGCCCATCGCCCGGTAGCCGTACGGTCGTGAGCCGCCGGTGTAGAACCAGGCGGCCAGCACGGCGGCGGCACCCACCGGGATGAGCCACCACTGCTGCGACAGGATGACGAGGGCGGCCCCGGCGACGGCGGCGACGCCGAAGGAGATGAAGGCCGCGCGCTTCACGAGGTGCGCCGGCGCCGCACCGGAGGCGGTGAGCCGGACGGGGCCCACCCGCACGTCGTCGGTGCCGCGGATCCCGTCGGAGTAGTCGTTCGCGTAGTTCGAGCCGATCTGCAGTCCCAGGGACACGAACAGGGCCATCAGCACCTTGAGCATGATGGCGCCCAGGGGGATGACGGGGTGACCGCCGGGCCCGGTCGAGCCCAGGATGATGCCGGAGAAGCCGCCCAGGGCTCCCAGTCCGGCACCCGCGCCGATGAGGACCGGTGCGATCGCCAGGGGCAGGGTGCGCAGACGCGCCCCTTCGACCCATTCGCTCACGGTCGCCATCCGCTCTCCCTCCCTCGAACCTTCCGTATCCTACCCACGCCCACGTGCTCGCCGGTGCTCATGGAGACGGCACCCCCGACGCTTCGCCGCGTGCCAGTCGGGCGGCCGCGGCGCGGTCGGGCTTCCCGATCGAGCGCAGCGGCAGCCGCGGGACGAGGAGAGCGGCCTGCGGGACGCGGGCCCCGCGGATGCCGCGGTCGTGCAGGTCCTGTCGCAGGGCCTCGGCGATCGGGTCGTCCGGGCGTCCGCTCGCGTCCACGGCGGCACGGGCCGCAGCACTCGCGGGCACGAGGAGCGTCACCAGCTGCTCGCCCCACTCCGGGTGCGGGCGGGAGGTGACGAGGACCTCGGCGAAGCCCCGCGACTCCGCGAGCGGCAGCAGCAGGGACTCGACCTCGTGGGGGGAGACATTCTCGCCGCCGGTCACGATGATGTCGTCTGCGCGGCCCAGCACGCTCAGGCGCTGTGCACCGCCCTCGGAGTCCTCCCAGCGGCCCAGATCGCTCGTGATGAGCAGGCGGTCCGCGCCCTCGCCGTGGAAGCCGCCCGGCAGCGCCGCCGCGGACTCGGTGTCAGCGGTCGTGCTGTCTGCGCGCTCCAGGAGGTCCGGCACGGCGGCGGGGTGGGGGAGGGCGGTGATGCGGACCTCGCCCGGGGCGGGGGACTCCTCGACGCGCACGTAGCCGTCGGCCAGGACCGGTCCGGACAGGACGATCCGGCCATCACTGCTGATGCGAACCGTCACCTGCGGGAACGGGACGCCGTCGTAGACACAGCCGCCGGCGGTCTCGCTCATGCCGTACGTCCGGACCACGGGGATGCCCGCGTCCGCCGCGCGTTCCAGGAGGCGCGGGGAGATCGCGGACCCGCCCAGCAGCACCGCTGCGGTGCGGGCCAGGACCGCCGCGGCCTCGGGCTTCTCGAGGACGCGCACCAGCTGGGTGGGCACGAGCGACGTGTAGACGGGAGCGTCGCCGGCCGCCGCGAGCGTGCCCGCGAGGTCGGCAGCGAAGCCGTCCGCCGTGAACGGGCCGTCGGAGCTCGCGACGGTGGGCGGGGCACCGGCCAGCAGGGCGCGCAGGATGACCTGGAGGCCCGCGATGTGGTGCGGGGGCAGGCACAGGTGCCAGCGGCCGGCTCCGGACAGCTGGTCTTCGGTCGCACGGGCCGAGGCGACGAGCGCCTCGCGCGACAGGGCGACGCCCTTGGGCGCCCCCGTCGAGCCGGAGGTGAAGAGCACAAGGCCGGGGGCGGGCCGGTCCATGCCGGCGGGGTCGTGCGCGGACGCAGGCACGGAGCGCAGCGTCCCCGCGCGATCGCGCGGCAGGAGCAGGCCGGGACCGCCGTCCAGCATGGTGCGCACGGCCTCGGCGACGGCCTCACCAGCAGAGGAGGCACTGGCAGAAACCGGTCCAGCCGCGGTGTCACCAGCAGCGGCCTCAGCGGCAGCGGACGGGCGGGGGGAGGGGGGAGGGACGGTCACGGTGCGCGACGGATTCGTGGGTGCGGGCCGGTCAGTAGTACCAGGGGTAGGGGGACCAGTCCGGATCGCGCTTCTGGAGGAACGCGTCGCGGCCCTCGACGGCCTCGTCGGTCATGTAGCCCAGGCGGGTCGCCTCGCCGGCGAAGACCTGCTGGCCCATGAGTCCGTCGTCCACGAGGTTGAAGGCGAACTTGAGCATGCGCTGCGCGTTGGGCGACTTGCCCAGGATCTCGCGGGCGACCTGCTGGGCGGTGGTCTCCAGGTCCTCGTGGTCGGCGACGAGGTTGACCGCGCCCATGCGCTCCATGTCCTCGGCGGTGTAGTCGCGGCCCAGGAAGAAGATCTCGCGCGCCTTCTTCTGGCCCACCATCTTCGCGAGGTACGCGGAGCCGTAGCCGGCGTCGTAGGAGCCCACGTCCGCGTCCGTCTGCTTGAAGCGGGCGTGCTGGCGGGAGGCGATCGTGAGGTCGCAGACGACGTGGAGCGAGTGCCCGCCGCCGGCGGCCCAGCCGGGCACCACGCACACGACGACCTTGGGCATCGTGCGGATGAGGCGCTGGACCTCGAGGATGTGGAGGCGGCCGGCGCGGGCGGGGTCGACGGTCTCCGCGGTCTCGCCCTCCGCGTACTGGTAGCCGGAGCGGCCGCGGATGCGCTGGTCGCCGCCGGAGCAGAACGCCCAGCCGCCGTCCTTGGCGCTGGGGCCGTTGCCCGTCAGCAGGACCGCGCCCACGTCCGGGGTCTGGCGGGCGTGGTCGAGGGCGCGGTAGAGCTCGTCGACGGTGTGCGGGCGGAACGCGTTGCGGACCTCCGGGCGGTCGAACGCGATGCGCACGAAGCCCTCGTCCTTCCCGTCCGCGTCGATCGCGCGGTGGTACGTGATGTCCGTGAAGTCGAAGCCGGACACCGTCCGCCACGCCGTCGGATCGAAGATGTCGGAGACCGTCTGCTCGCTCATGCGTGCCAGCATATCGACCGCGACGTCGCGCGGCGTATCGTGGTGACCATGCTCATCAGTCCGGAGGTCCGCACAGTCCTGGAGCACACGCCGCAGCCGCGTGATCTGTTCGAGCGGATCGTGCCGGTGGCCCTGCCGATGGCGACGCGCTTCCGGGGCATCACGGTCCGCGAGACCTGCCTCGTGCAGGGGCCGGCGGGCTGGGCGGAGTTCGCGCCCTTCGTCGAGTACGAGACGCCCGAGGCCTCCCGCTGGCTGCTGGCGACGATCGAGTCCGCGGCCCTGCCGTTCCCCCGCCCGCTCACGGAGGGGCCGGTCCCCATCAACGCGACGATCCCGGCGATCCCCGCTGAGGAGGTGCCCGCGATCGCGGCGCGCTTCCCCGGGGTCACCGCCGTGAAGATCAAGATCGCCGAGCGCGGCATCGCGTCACTGGACGAGGACGTCCGGCGGGTCGAGGCGGTGCGGCGCGCTCTGCCGGGGGTCGCTGTGCGCTGCGACGCGAACGGCGCGTACTGCGACGACGACGCGAAGACGGCGCTCACGGCGCTCGCCCGCACCGGCCCGCTGCAGTACGTCGAGCAGCCGGTCGCGGATGTCGAGGCCCTGGCGCGCCTGCGCGAATGGGCCTCCATCGCGCGGCTGCCCGTGCCGATCGCCGCGGACGAGTCGATCCGGAAGGTGTCCGACCCGCTGCGGGTCGCCGCCCTGGGCGCGGCGGACGTCATCGTCGTGAAGGCCCAGCCGCTGGGCGGGATCCGCGCGGCGGCCTCCGTCATCGAGGCCGCGGGGCTGCCCGCCGTCGTGTCCTCCGCGCTGGAGTCCAGCGTGGGGCTGGCCGCGGGCGTCGCCCTGGCCGCGCACCTGCCCGTTCCCGAGGCCGCAGTGGGCCTGCTGGACGAGCGGCCGGCCGCGGGGCTGGGGACGGCGGCACTGCTGAGCGGTGATGTCGCGGACCCCGCGCTGCTGCCGGTCGACGGTGCGCTGCCGTGGGGGCGGGTGAGCCCGGATGAGGAGCTGCTGGCCCGGTACGCCGCAGGCCCCGAGCGCGCCCGGTTCTGGACCGAGCGGCTCGAGGCCTGCTGGACGCACCTGAAGGACGGCGGAGCCGACCTCAGCGCGGGCTGAGGGTGACTGGGCCGGAGCCGATCAGGCTCCGGCTGATCAGGGCAGTGCGGCGATCATGTCCGCAGCGATCGCGGAGAGCTCGTCGATGCCTTCGCCCTCCATGCCGGCTCCCGTGCCGGAGGAGACGGTGATGACCGCGGAGCCCTTCTGGGCCTGCACGGAGGTCGTGGAGATCGTCTGGCCCGCAAGGTCCATCTCGACCTCCGTCGCCACGACCTGGTCCGCACCGTCGACGCTCGCGTCGACCTCGGTGGTGCTCGAGGACATCTCCATGTCCTGCATCGTCATCGTCATCTCGCCGCAGGAGTCGAGCATGCCGGTGGAGGACGACAGCATGTCTGCGGCAGCATCTGCGCTGGGGTAGCCCATCGCGCCGCCGGTGGTCGTCTGAGCACCGCCGTTCGGGGTACCGACGATGACCGTCGCATCGCCGTCCTCGACGGCCGCGGCCGCGGCATTCATGAAGATCTCGCACTCGGCGGGCTCGATGCTCATCTCGCCCATTGCGCTGTTGAGCTCATCGACGCCAGCCGTATCAGCGGTCTGGGCCGTGAAGCCCCCGGCCTCGACAGCTGCGGTGAGATCGTCCTCGGAGTAGACAGCGGCCTCGGCGGCGCCAGCATCCTCGGCACCGGCCTCGCCGCCCTCAGCCCCGTCCTCCTGGGACGCGCTGGTGTCCTCGCCGGTGTCGCCGGACTCGGCGCTGCCGGCTCCTCCGCATGCGGAGAGTGCCAGGCCGGCACCCACGCACGCACTGATGACGGTCATCCGCAGTGTCGACTTCTTCATGTTCTCTCCTCCGGTGCGGAGCCGGATCGTCCGGCTCTCGTTCAGGTCGGAACTGACACTACTGGGTGCGGGAGGGGCGATCGTGCCATCCGCGTGGCAGATCTGCGACATGAGGAGCGGACGATCTGCCGCAGTCGGATCCGTCGGCGATGAACGTCGCTGAGCGCGCGGTCGGAGGTCGGCTACTGTGGACGTTCGGCCGGTCGGAGTGGAGAACAGGAGTGGAGAGTGCAGCCAGGGGTCGTCCTCACGGTGGTGCTGATCGTCGCAGGACTCATCGTCGTCCTGCTCGTCGCCCTTGCGGTCTGGGCGATCGTCGTCCGCAATGCGCTGGTCCGCCGGCGCAACTCCGCGCAGGAAGCGCTGCAGGGGATCGACGTGGCGCTGGAGGCCCGCTTCGACCGCATCGCCGCTCAGAAGAACGCGGCTGCCGGCGCCGTGCAGCGTGAGGTGGACACGATCCTCGGCGCCACAGCGCTGCGCACGGGACGCCCGGTGTCGCAGCTGACGGTGGAGGAGAAGGCGCGCGCCGCAGACGCCGCCCAGCGCGCGGAGCACGCGCTGCTGAATGTGGAGGCCTACCCCGCGATGGAGTCGCTCAGGACCGTCGAGATCCTCCAGCGATCGATCAATGAGGCCGAGGAGCGTCTGCAGGCCGCCCGCCGGCTGTACAACAGTGAGGCCACTGCCCACAACACGGCCCGCGACGTGTTCCCGCAGAACCTCGTGGCAGGGATGCTGGGACACGGACGGATGGACCTGTTCGAGATCAGCTCCGCCGCCAAGGCGCAGCCGCACGACCTGGAAGGATTCCTCGACGCATGAACTCCGCGCATCGCATCGACGCGCCTGCTTTCGACACCGTGTGGGACGGCCTGGGGCTGGACGAGGAGGACCTGGCCGCGAAGACCCGGCGCGGCGGGATGGGCGGGCCCGTCGGGTGCCTGCTGGGCGTCGGCACGGTCCTCGGCCTCCTCGGCCTCTTCCTGGGGGTGCTCGCGTCCGCGGTCGACGGGACCACGGGCGCTCTGGTGATCGTGCCGTCCCTCATCCTCATGGTCGGCTGCGTGATTTTCGCCTTCCGGCGCATGTCCGCAGCGCGCAGCCACTTCGGCGAGACGGTCGTCGCTCCGCTGTTCCAGCAGCTGCTCGACGGGATGACGGCGCAGGACCGGGCTGGGGGGCAGGAGCTTAGACTGCAGGCCCGCTACGAGTTGGACGGTCGCGTGGACCGCAGCCTGCTGCGGGAGTCCGGGCTCTTCTTCGACACCCGGATGCCGCAGGAGGACGTGGTGACCGGCCGGTTCGGGCGCACGGAATTCGTGCTCGCTGACCTCAAATGGCAGTCGGCGGAAGATCCCCAGCGGTCCGCGAGCGGAGGTTCCGCGCAGCAGTCCGCCATGAGCCGGAACCGGGCCCGTGCGAGGATCCGCCGGGACCTCGACACCGGTTCGATGGACCGGGACGCGGTCGAGCGGGAGATCGACCGCCGCCTCTCGGGCAGCGGCACGAGCCTCCCATTCGCGGACATGATCGGGGACGCTGTGTCCGCGCAGGTGACGAAGCTCGAGAAGCAGGCCGAGGTGCTCACCCCCTCACTCATCGTCTTCAGCGCCGACTTCCACAAGAGCTTCACCTCCACCACCCGCTTCCAGCCGATGAAGCGGACGCGGGGGCTGGAGGCCATGGATGACGCGACCGCAGCCGCACAGGGTCTCCAGCCCCTCGCGCTCGCCGGTCTGGACCTGCCGCGCGGGGTGCGCGGGTGGACGAGCGATCCCGCCGAGGCCCACTACCTGCTCTCCCCGCAGCTGATCCTCGCTCTGAACGATTTCAGCCGGCGCGCGGGCACGGACGCGATCGGCATCTCCTTCGCAGGCTCTCGCATGACGGTGGCCGTCGGCGGGGACACGGATCTCTTCAGCCTCGATCCCAGGAACCCGGACATCCGGGAGATGAGCCGGGCGATCTACGACGATCTGATCCGGTTCCTGTCGCTCGTCGAGCACTTCGACCTCAACACCCGCATCTGGAGCAAGCGCTGAGTCAGAGCCGGGAGCGTCAGCGCCCGGTGATCACTCCGCCAGGAGCGCGCGCACGCGCGGCATGACCTCCGTGCCGTAGAGCTCGATCGAGCGCACGAGCTGCGCGTGGGGCATGGGGCCGTTCGCGTACTTGACGTCGAAGCGGTCGACACCCAGGGTGCGGACGGCGTGGGCGATCTTCGCCGCGACGGTCTCCGGGGAGCCCACGTAGAGGGCACCCTCCTCGATCTCCGCGATGAACTCGCGCTCGCCCGCCGGGCCCCACCCGCGCTCGCGGCCCAGCCGGTTGCGGTTGGCCAGCCAGTGCTCGCGCAGGTGATCCCGGGCCTCGGCGTCGGTGTCAGCGATGTGTCCCGGTGAGTG
>DWZY01000180.1 GCA_019117325.1 Candidatus Brevibacterium intestinigallinarum | reverse complement strand
CGCTGGGCGGATCACTCGCCGCGGCCGCGCTGACGGGACCGGCCGCCGCGGCATCCCCGTCACCCGCATGGCCCCTGTCTCCCGCGGCGTCGTCCTCGCCGGATCCGGCGTGGCCGCTGTCCGACCAGTCGCCCGCTCCTCGCGCGCCGGCTCCTGACGAACAGACACACGCACCTGATGAACAGACGCCCGCACCTGACGAGCAGTCCGCCGACCCTCCCGAGGCCCCAGCGGAGTCGCAGTCGGAGCACCACGTCGTCGTGGCGGGAGAGAATCTGTGGCAGATCGCCGCCCAGCAGCATCCCGATGCGTCAGCCGCGCAGCTCGCGCGGGCCGTCGACGACCTGTGCTCAGCGAACCGCGCCATCATCGGTGCGGATGCGAACCTCATCCTCCCCGGTCAGCGCCTGGTGCTGCCATGAGCGCCGTCCGACCCCTGGCAGACGCGCCGTCGCTCACCCTGGTCCGTCCGCGCCGCACCGGCGACTCCGGAGACGGCACGACCGCCGGAGCACCGACCGGAACGGGCCCGAACCACACCGGGCCACACGCAGTCGCGGCGCACACGGTGGTCGCAAACTCAGGAGCAGCGGCTGCGCCCGAGGACGTCACGACGCAGCCGCTCGATCCTCAGGATCGACAGCTGCTCGCCACGATGTCCCCGGCACTGGCAACAGCCCTCGTCGAGGTGCTGGTGGGCTCGCGGGCCCCGGGCAGCATCGAGAAGTGGGTCGAGGTGCCGCTCTTCGAGCGCATCCTCGAGCACTCCCGCATCCGCGAGGAGCTGTCACAGCGCAATCCGCACACCGACAGGCCCCTCACGACCTCCGAGCCGCGACTGTGCGAGGTGTCCGACTGCGTCGTCGAGATCGCCGTGGTCGTCACGACCACCCGGCGCCGCCGCGCACTCGCACTGCGTCTGACCCGCAGGCGCTCCCGCTGGCGGCTCAGCGACTTCCTGAGCATCTGAGCCGCCGCGCGGGAGTCTCAGCCCCGAGGTCCTGGTCCGACAGGACCCGACTCGTCGGAGCCCGACCCGACAGGACCCGACGTGTCAGGCTCAGCCGCGCTTCTTCCGGCGCTGGGCGCGGTTCGAGGGTGCCGGCGCCTCCGACTCCCCGTCGGACTCCGCATCCCCCGTGCCCGGCTCCCCGGGCGCGCTGAGGTGGAGCGCCGGCTTCGAGGGTCGCAGCTCGTCCGCATCGACCGTCACGCCGCCTGCGGGGGCGGCGCCCAGCGTGGCACCGGACGACTGCGCAGACCGGTCGCGGACCGTCACCTCGAGCGTGTTCGTGAGGCGGACGACGTCCTCGCGGATCCCCTCCTGCATCGCGACGAACATCTCGAAGCCCTCGCGCTGGTACTCGACCAGCGGATCGCGCTGCGCCATCGCGCGCAGTCCGATCCCATTCTTCAGGTAGTCCATCTCGTACAGGTGCTCGCGCCAGCGGCGGTCGATGACCGACAGCATGACCCGGCGCTCCAGCTCCCGCGTCGCATCCTCGCCCAGGGTCTCCTCGCGGCGCTCGTAGAACAGGTTCGCGTCCGTGAGGATCTCCGTGCGCAGAGTCTCGCGCGACACGGCGCCCCCGGCATCCTCGACCAGCTCGTCCGCGGTGAACGACGGCTCGTACAGCTTCCCGACCGCCTCGAAGAGGTCGTCGAGCCGCCACGAGTCCGGCGGTCCCTGGGTGGCGGCGGTGACATAGGCGCTCAGCACCTCGTCCCGGAAGTCCCGCACCTGCTCAGCCAGGTCAGCGCCCTCGAGCACACGGCGGCGCTCGTCGTAGATGACCGTGCGCTGGCGGTTGAGGACGTCGTCGTACTTGAGGACGTTCTTCCGCTGCTCGGCGTTGCGCTCCTCGACCTGGCCCTGTGCGGACTGGATCGCGCGGGACACCATCTTCGTCTCGAGCGGCATGTCGTCCGGCACATTCGCGATCGTCATGATGCGCTCGGCGGCGCCGGATCCGAAGAGGCGCATGAGGTCGTCCGTGAGCGACAGGTAGAAGCGGCTGTCGCCGGGGTCGCCCTGTCGTCCGGCACGGCCCATGAGCTGGTTGTCGATGCGGCGCGACTCGTGGCGCTCGGTGCCCAGCACGTACAGACCGCCGGCCTCCCGGACCTCGGCTGCCTCGGCCTCCACCTGCTCCTCGACGCCTGCGAGGACTTCCGGCCAGGCCGCCTCGTACGCCTCCGGATCCTCGCGCGCGTCCAGGCCCTTCGCCTCCATGGCAGAGACGGCCAGGAACTCCGCGTTGCCGCCCAGCATGATGTCCGTACCGCGGCCGGCCATGTTCGTCGCGACCGTGACGGCGCCCTTGCGGCCCGCCATCGCGACGATCGCGGCCTCGCGCGCGTGGTTCTTCGCGTTGAGCACCTCGTGGCGGATGCCGCGCTTGGCCAGCATCTTCGACAGGTATTCGCTCTTGTCCACGCTGGTCGTGCCCACCAGCACGGGCTGTCCCGCCTCGTGGGCCTCGGCGATGTCATCGACGATCGCGGCGAACTTCGCCTTCTCGTGCTTGTAGACGACGTCCGAGTGATCGACCCGCTGCATGGGCCGGTTCGTGGGGATCGGGACGACGCCCAGCTTGTACGTCGACATGAACTCGGCAGCCTCGGTCTCTGCCGTGCCCGTCATGCCGGAGAGCTTCTCGTAGAGGCGGAAGTAGTTCTGCAGGGTGATCGTCGCGAGCGTCTGGTTCTCCGCCTGGACGTCCACCCCCTCCTTCGCCTCGATCGACTGGTGGAGTCCCTCGTTGTAGCGGCGCCCCTTGAGGATGCGGCCGGTGTGCTCATCGACGATGAGGACCTCGCCGTCGAGGACGACGTAGTCCTTGTCCTTCTTGAACAGCTCCTTCGCCTTGATCGCGTTGTTGAGGAAGCTGATGAGGGGCGTGTTGTCCGCGTCGTAGAGGTTGCCGATGCCCAGGTAGTCCTCGACCCGCTCGATGCCGGGCTCCAGGATGCCGATCGTCCGCTTCTTCTCGTCGACCTCGTAGTCGCGGTCCGGGCGCAGGCGCGTGACGACCCGGGCGAACTCGCCGTACCAGCGGTCGGCACCACCCTCTGCCGGGCCCGAGATGATGAGCGGCGTGCGCGCCTCATCGATGAGGATCGAGTCGACCTCATCGACGATGACGAAGTTGTGGCCGCGCTGGACCATCTCCTCGACTGACCACGCCATGTTGTCGCGCAGGTAGTCGAACCCGAACTCGTTGTTCGTCCCGTACGTGATGTCCGCCGCGTACTGCTTCCGGCGGTCGTCGTTGCTCATCTGCGCGCGGATGCAGCCGGTCTCCATGCCCAGGAACCGGAACACGCGGCCCATGAGGTTGGACTGGTAGTCGGCGAGGAAGTCGTTCACCGTGATGACGTGGACGCCCTTGCCGGTCAGCGCGTTCAGGTAGGCCGGAGCGGTCGCGACGAGCGTCTTGCCCTCACCGGTCTTCATCTCTGCGATGTTGCCCAGGTGCAGGGCTGCGCCGCCCATGAGCTGCACGTCGAAGTGGCGCAGGCCCACCGTGCGGGAGGACGCCTCGCGCACTGCGGCGAACGCCTCCGGCAGCAGCGCGTCGAGCGACTCGCCGTCCTGGTGCCGCTGCTTGAAGCGATCCGTCTCCTCCCGGAGCTCGGCGTCCGACAGCGCCTCGAACTCGTCGGACAGTGCGTTGATCGCCGTCGTATAGGAGCGCAGTCGCTTGAGCGTGCGGCCCTCGCCGGTCCTCAACAGCTTCTCCAGCAGGTTCGCCACGATTCTCCTCAATCCCGCGCGGGTGCGCGGTCCGCAGTGTGAAGTCCGCCCCTCAGCATATCCGCCCCGGCGGCAGGACCTCGACCGTCTCCAGGCCCAGCCATCCTGCCAGTTCCCGCAGTTCACGCTGGACCTCGCCTGTGCAGTCCTCCCCCGGCTCCGGGTGGATCGCCGCGAGGAGCACGCCGTCCTCGCGCCGGGCCCGCACGGCCACACGCGCCCGCAGCCTCTCCTCGTGGAGGAACGGCATGACGTAGTAGCCGTAGCGGCGCTTGTGCTCGGGCGTGTAGATCTCGATCCGGTAGTCGAATCCGAACAGCCAGCTGATGCGGCGCCGGTTGAAGACCAGTGGGTCGAAGGGTGCCAGCAGAGCCGTCGCCGGCACCGCGCGGGGTGCCCGCGCGGTGTGCCACTGCCAGGCCCGCACCCCGTCGACATCGACCTCGCGCATCTCGCCCGTGTCGGTCAGCTGCGCGATCGCCCGGCGCACCGCGGCCTGCGGCAGCCGGAAGTGGTCGGCGTAGCAGTCGACCGTCCCGATGCCCACCGCGGGGCCCGCCGTGCGGACCAGCGTCACCGCGTCGTCCTCGAGGCCCGAGACGCCCGGCGGGATCCGCCCGACCTCCGCGCGGATCCCCAGCTCCGGGTCGTGCGCGGGTCCCCAGACCGGCCCGGGCTCGGGCAGGTCCGGGTGCACGTGCGCGGGGAGGGCGAAGACCCGCTCGAACTGCGGGTTCCGTCCCGCGCACGCGACGCGGCCGGACCGGAACAGGGCCTCGAGGGCGGACCGAGTGCGCGTGGGGTTCCAGCCCCAGTGGTCCCGGTCCCGCTCCGGCAGCGAGTGCGGAACGCGCTCCGCCAGCTGTCGCGAGGTGCCCGGACCGTGCTCCAGCTCGATGACCAGTGCCTCCATGAGCGCGCGGAACTCCGCCCCGTGCTGCGGATCGCGCTGCCCGTAGTCGCGGACGAACCACTCGCCGCGCCGACGGTGCAGGGCCTCGACAGTGGCGGGCGCCGTGTACGCGGCCTCGTGCGCCCAGTACTCGACCGCCATCCGCGGGGCGGTGTTGAGCAGGGTGTCCAGCCGCGTCCGCGGGTAGGGACCCAGGCGTGAGAAGAAGGGGAGGTAGTGCGACCGCGTGACGGCCTGCACGGAGTCGATCTGAACGACTCCCAGTCGCTCGAAGACGCGACGGAGATGTCCCGCGTGCGGGGCTGCGGGGCGCGGGCGGTCGAAGCCGGAGGCGGCGAGCGCCATGCGCCTCGCCGCCTCCGTGCTGATCCTGGGGACAGGATCCTGGGTCGTGCTCAGGACATCGACTCCGCGTCCTCCGCCGTCAGGGTCTCGTCCAGCGCGATGACGCCGTAGCTCCACCCCTTCCGGCGGTAGACGACGGACGGCTGGGTCGTGTCCTCATCGATGAAGAGGTAGAAGTCGTGCCCCACCATCTCCATCCGGTTGAGCGCCTCCTCGAGGCCGATCGGCTGGGCGGGGAAGCGCTTCTCGCGCAGGACGACCGGCGAGTCGCCCTCCGCCTGGATCCGACCGTTCGTCCCGTCGTCGCCGGCGGGAGCGGACTCCACCGGGGACTCCGCGGACTGCGGGGCGGCCTCGTCCGCCTCGTCCGGGATGAGCGGGTCGACGACCTCCATGGAGGCCAGGGCCTCGCCCGTCGAATGGTTGCGGCGGTGTCCCGTGCGCGTGACCTTGCCGCGGTCCTTCACCCTCCGCAGGCGCTCGAGCAGCTTCGCCCACGCCAGGTCCAGTGCCGCGTACTTGTCATCCGCGCTCGCCTCGGCGCGCAGCACGGGTCCCTTCTGGAACACCGTGATCTCGACGCGCTGCTCCTCCTCGCGGTTGCGCGCGTTCTCGTGTCGCAGCTGGACCTCGACCGCCTGAGCGCGCGGGGAGAGCTGTTCGACCTTCGAGACCTTCTCTGCTGCGTGGTCTCGGAAACTGTCCGAGACGGCCTGGTGACGACCCTTCACTACAACGTCCATGGTGACTCTCCTTGGCGACTCGTCCGACGGATCGCTCCGTACCCAGGCGCTCGCTGGGTACACTCCATTGAACACCATCCGCACCCTCGGATGAAGCGCAGATCACACCGGCGAGTCACCCGGTGCAGCGGTCCTCAGACCGCCATCGGGCGTGGCCGCCAGGACTGCACAGGCGTGCGCCGCGACGCCGTGGACCGCCAGCGCACGGACGGATTCCGCCAGCGTCGCACCGGTCGTGAGGACGTCGTCGACGACGAGGATCCTCTCCGCCGCCCGCAGTCCGCCCCACCTCACGCTGCGGGCTCCCGCGTGCGTGCCCCGCACGTTCCTTCGGCGGTCCTTCGCCCCCGACCCCACCTGGTCCCGGTGCCGCACGACCGTGAGGGCCCGCTCCGCGCGGATCGAGAGTCCGTCCTCGGCCAGGAGTCTGCAGGCCCGGTCCGCGAGGTCGCCCACCAGGTCGCGCCCGCGCTCCCGCACCCCCGCCGCCGAGGTCGGGACCGGCACCGCGACGACGTCGCCTCCCGTGTAGCCGGACTCCTCGAGTGCGGCGGACATCGCGGCGGCCAGCAGGATCGCGGCGACGGGGAGCACGTCCGTCCGTCGCCGGGCCTTGAGCGAGACGATGACGTCTCGGAGCGTGCCGGTGTACTCCCCCGCGCCGGTCACGGGCAGCAGTCCGTAGCGCGGGACGGCGGTGACCGGGGCGGGCTGCAGGCGCGTGAGGCACGGTCCGCACAGGCTGACGGTCTCGACTCCGCAGCCGGCGCACGTGCGCGGCAGCACCAGATCGACGAGCTCCTCGGCGGCGGC
>DWZY01000179.1 GCA_019117325.1 Candidatus Brevibacterium intestinigallinarum | reverse complement strand
ACGTTGGGATACAGCTTGCGCTCGACGAAGTAGTCGTCGGCCAGCGCGATCTCCTCGAGGCTCTTGGCCAGGTCGAGCATCTCGTCGTTGCCGCCCAGCTTCTCCAGCACCTGGTCCGCGGTCTTCTTGATGATCGCCGCGCGCGGATCGTAGTTCTTGTAGACGCGGTGTCCGAAGCCCATGAGGCGGACGCCGTCCTCCTTGTTCTTCACCCGCTCCATGAACTTCTCAGGGCCGTCGTCCGACCGCTGGATCTCCTCGAGCATCTCGAGGACCGCGGAGTTCGCCCCGCCGTGCAGCGGGCCGGCCAGGGCGTTGATGCCCGCGGAGATCGACTGGTAGAGGTTCGCCTGCGACGAGCCCACGAGCCGCACCGTGGACGTCGAGCAGTTCTGCTCGTGGTCCGCGTGCAGGATGAACAGCTGGTCCAGGGCGCGCAGTGCGAGCGGGTCGATCTCGTACGGCTCGGACGGGAAGCCGAAGTTCACACGCAGGAAGTTCTCGACGAGTCCCAGGTCGTTGTCCGGGAACACGACCGGGAGGCCCTCCGCGTGGCGGTGGGCGAAGGCCGCGATCGTGGGCATCTTCGCCAGGAGGCGCGCCGTCGAGAGGTCGATCTGGTCCTCGTCCGTCACCGACAGGCTGTCCTGGTAGAACGTCGACAGTGCGGCGATCGCGGACGACACCATGGGCATGGGGTGCGCGTCGTAGGGGAACGCCTGGAAGAAGCGGCGCATGTCCTCGTGGAGCAGCGTGTGCTCGCGCAGCAGCGCGTCGAACTCCGACAGCTGCTGCTGTGTGGGCAGCTCGCCGTGGATGAGCAGGTAGGACACCTCGACGAACGAGGACTTCTCCGTCAGTTCCGCGATGTCGTAGCCGCGGTAGCGCAGGATGCCCTCGTCACCGTCGATGTAGGTGATCGCCGAGGACAGGGACGCGGTGTTCGCGAACCCGGGATCATAGGTGACCTGACCCGTCGAGCTGAGGAGCGAGTTGATCCGCAGTCCGTCGTTGCCCTCCACCGCCTCGACGAGGTCGAGTTCCAGCTCCTGGTCGCTCGTGCGAAGCACAGCATCCTTCGTCATGCGGGCACCTCTCGTCTTCGTTCCCCAGCAGAAGCTGAGCATGGATTCAAAGTCTTCTGCAGACTAGCCGAACTGTCCGCTCGGCACGAAATCTCGGGGCACTCGTGTATAATGTCCCGCCGCACGTCAGGCGCCGCGCAGGCGGCGAGCGGCTTCCTCGATCACGTCATCCGTCGCAGTGAGGGCGATCCGCACGTGCTGTGCGCCCGCCTCTCCGTAGAAGACTCCCGGGCCGGCGATGATGCCCAGGCGGGCCAGCGCATCGATCGTGTCCCAGCAGTCCTCATCGCGGGTGGCCCAGAGATAGAGACCGGCCTCCGAATGATCGATGCGCGCGCCGAAGGCCTCGACGGCCGGGCGCAGCACCGCGCGACGCGCGCGGTAGAGCTCCTTCTGCGCGAGGACGTGCTCCTCGTCCGCCAGTGCGGCGGCCGCAGCGGCCTGAACGGGCCCGGGCATGATCATCCCCGCGTGCTTGCGCGCGGTGGTGAGCGACTGGACGAGGGCCGCGTCGCCCGCCAGGAACGCCGCGCGGTAGCCTGCCAGGTTCGACTGCTTCGAGAGCGAGTAGACGGACAGCACCCCGGAGTGGTCCTCCCCCACAACGGCGGGGTCGAGGACGCTGGGCGCAGTCTGGTGGCCCTCCCAGCCCAACCGGGCGTAGCACTCATCGGAGGCGAGGACGACGCCCGCCTCCCGCGTCCGCCGCGCGACCTCGCGCAGGGTCCCGGCGTCGAGCACGCGACCGGTGGGGTTGCCCGGCGAGTTGATCCACAGCAGACCGACCCCGTCCAGCGAGGCACCGGCCAGGATGTCATCGACGTCCAGCACCCGGGCCTCGACCCCGGCCAGCGTCGCACCCATCGCGTAGGTGGGGTAGGCGGCCGCCGGATGCGCGACGGCGAGTCCCCGCCCGGCCAGTCCCAGCAGGGTGGGCAGCCACGCGACGGCCTCCTTCGACCCCACCAGCGGCAGGATCTGGGTCGCGGGGTCGACGGACGCACCGAACACGCGTGCGTACCAGTCGGCGATCGCGCCGCGCAGCTGCGGCGTGCCGGTCGTCGTGGGATAGCCGGGCCAGTCCGCGGCCGCAGCGAGCGCCTCGCGCACGAGGGCAGGTGTGGGGTCGACCGGGGTGCCGATCGACAGGTCGCAGATGCCGCCGGGATGCGCGGCGGCCGTCTGGCGGTAGGGCGCGAGGGTGTCCCACGGGTAGTCGGGCAGGGACAGTCCGAATCCGGTCTGCGTCACGGCGCGCTCAGTCCTGCGACTGCGGCGGCAGCGCGGCGATGATCGGATGGTCCGTTCCGGTGTTGCCGACCTTCGCGGCACCACCGGGCGAGCCCAGGTCGTCGAAGAAGTCGACGTTGGCGGTGTAGTACTCCGCCCACTCCTCGGGCACGTCGTCCTCGTAGTAGATGGCCTCGACCGGGCAGACCGGCTCGCACGCTCCGCAGTCCACGCACTCATCGGGGTGGATGTAGAGCATGCGCTCACCCTCGTAGATGCAGTCCACAGGGCATTCGTCGACGCAGGCCTTGTCCTTCAGATCGACACACGGCTGCGCGATGACATACGTCACTGTCACTTCTCCTCAGACTGATGGTCCACTCGCTCACCAGGGTACTCCCCTTAGAGTGGAGTGGCCCCGCCCCCATCGCCGCCTGCACCGGCGTCCCGACGAAGCAGAGGTCTGCCCCATGGAGTTGCGCCCCGGAATCCGCGTCGTCCTCCGGTATCGCAGCGGCGACGGCGCGACGGACGCGCTGGGACTCATCGACAGTGTGACGGATCAGACAGTCACGGTCCGCACGAAGCGCGGGCCCGTCGACGTCCCCCGCGCCGCGATCCTGGTGGCCCACGAGGTCCCGCCCGCACCCGTCCGCGCCTCGCAGCCGCACCGGGCGCTGTCCGCTGTGGATCTGCGCCGCATCTCTGCCGCGGCGTGGCTGCCGCCGCAGAGCACGTGGCTGCACGCGGACAATGTGCGCGCGGAGGCGGAGGAGTCCACGGACTTCGTGCAGGCGGGCTGGCTGCTGCGGGCAGAGCCGGAGGCGGCCTCCCGCCGCGCGAACTCCGCCCTGCCTCTCGATGCCCCGGGGATGCCCGCTGCGCAGGCGCTCGACGCGGTCGAGGCCTGGTACGGGACGCGGGGCCTGAGCCCCGCCGTCCAGATCTTCTCCGAGGATGCGTCCGGCACACTCGACCCGGCCTGTGCGGAGCTGGGCCCGCTGCTGCGGGAGCGCGGCTTCACCCCCTCCGCCCCCGTCCTCCTGCTGACCGGGGCGACCCGCGAGGCCGCGGCCGGAGCGACGCGCGCGGCCGATGCGGCTCTGCCGGGCCTGACGATCCATGTGGAGGATGCCCCGTCCGACGGTGTCGTGACCGCGATGGGTCCCGGCCCGGACGAGCCCGGACGGGAGGCCTTCGCACGGCTGCTGACCGGAGCCGAGCAGGTGCAGTTCCTCTCTGCCTGGGCGCACCACCCGGACGGATCGCGCACTCCGGTCGCCGTGTGCCGGCTGGCGGAGGTGAACCGCTGGGCGGTCGTGACGAATCTCATGACCAGCCCCTCGCTGCGCCGCCGCGGAGCCGGGCGGGCACTCGTCCGCGCAGCACTCGCGACGGCCGCGGGACGCGGTGTGCGGTCCTACCTCATCGACGTCGAGGCGGACAACACGGCTTCCCTGGCCCTCTTCGAGTCGCTGGGGGCCAGCGTCGCCCAGCGCAGCTGGTTCGCCCGCCGCTGATCGGCACGCCCGGTCGTCACTCACCCGGCCGGCACTGCTGTGCGGTCGGGCTGTAGCCCTGCTGTGTCAGTCCTCGCAGATGACGCGGTTGACCGGCCGGTACACGGTCGTGAAGTCGTCCTCCTG
>DWZY01000178.1 GCA_019117325.1 Candidatus Brevibacterium intestinigallinarum | reverse complement strand
GGTCTACGTGTTCGTGCGGTGACCAGGACCTAAGACACTCTTCACGGACTGCGCCCGGAGAAGACCCGGTGATTCGTCGACGGACGCGGGTTCGATTCCCGCCATCTCCACCCCCTCGAAGACCCCTCCTGATCTGCACAGACACGCAGATCAGGAGGGGTTTTTCTGTGCGCAGACGCGCCCGAGCCCAAAACCGGACTGTCCGAAAGTCAAGATGTAGGACTTGCGGTTCACCTGTGAGTCTGCCTAGGGTTCCAGGTGGTGCAGACGCCCTGTGCCGCGGGCCTAGGTCGTTCTCTCATCTGCTCAGGTGAGGCGCGCCGGGCTTGTCATGTGAAATGAATGATGCGAAAGGCGCATGATGAGCAGACGATTGAGCGCGGTGGCTGCGGCCGGCGTCTCGGCACTTGCCCTGACGGCGGGGTTCCTGGGCTTCTCCGGCACGGCCGTGGCGGACGAGACCGCTCCCAACGAGAGCACGGACGTCATCTGTGAGACTCCGAAGGAGATCAGGTGGGAGAGCGTCTCCTACCTGAAGCCGGGCGAGCCCGACGTCGAACGTGACGACAAGGACATCACCTACGATGGCGACGTCGCCATCGATGGGTGGACTGGCGGTGCTGGTGACGGCGGAATTGATGGGTGGACCGACGGGGCCACTGGCAACCCGAGCTTCCGCGTGATCGTCGGCACCGTGGTGCCGCTGGAAGGCGTCACCACCACGGTCGAGGTGCTGGACACGAGCGCGACGGACGTCGAGGGTCAGAAGGACGCAGCCTTCCTCGCCCCGAGTGCGGCAGAGAGCCCGGCCAAGGCCGCGACTCCGGAGCGCTACAAGAAGGTCGTGCTCGACGACCTCGATCAGCCCGAGCGCGTTGACGACAACCAGGCGATCGACTGGACCGTGACGAACGACCAGAAGATGCCCGCCGGGTCCTCGGCGATGTACGGCGTGCAGGTCGATAGGTCCACGCTCACGGGCACTGCGCCGATCATCGTCAAGCTCACCGTCGAGGGCACCGCAACGGCAGTTCCGTGCCCGGATGAGGACGAGGACGGGTACACGGACATCCAGAACGGTGACCTGTCGGAGTGCTCCGTCGACTGGCGTGTGGGAGCGACGATTGATCGACGCCTGACGGACATGTCGAACAACGGCTACCGCTGGGGTGTCAACCCGGAGACGGGCAAGGGTCACCTCAAGGCGCACCACTGGATCTCCACGGATGGCAAGCTGCAGTGGCGCATCCCGGTCGCGACGAAGCACGCCATGGAGCCCGGCGCGCAGCTGGTGCTGGACTTCGGTGACAACTGGTCCGCTGACGCGGCCCAGGAGATCACCGATTACACCGGTGTGCTGTGGGAGGGCAACGAGCCCAAGACTCTCTTCAACCGCTTCACGGGGATCGACGGCTTCCAGAACGTTCCGGACGGCGAGGTCGACTACCGGTTCGAGGACGGCCAGCTCATCGTGACGCTGCCGGCGATGCCGGCGGACAGCCACATCCTGTTCCAGTTCGAGGGCGAGGCCTTCGAGGGGCTGGACATGGACACGACCGGTTTCGCGCTGGACGGCACTCTCGCGGGCGAGTACACGGAGGAGGTCCTCGAGGAGCTGGGCTGCAACGAGGAGCCGACGCCCACTGCGACGGCGACGGATGACCCCACGGTCGATCCGACGCCCACGGAGACGGCGACCGACGAGCCGACTGACGAGCCGACGGTCGAGCCCACGCAGGACCCGACGACGGCGCCCTCGGATGACCCGACGGATGATCCGAAGCAGGACGACCCGAAGAAGGATGATTCCGGTGACGGTGGGTCGAAGCTGCCGCGCACAGGTGCGGACGTGCTGGTCGGTGCAGCGATGGGCGTGGCCCTGCTGGCGATCGGTGGAGCCGCACTCATGATCGCGAGGCGCCGGGCGATCAGCTGATCTGCTCGTCGCGCTGTGAGACGCGCGTGATCTGAGGTGCCCCTGCTTCCCTGCTGGAAGCAGGGGCACCTCTGCGTCTCCGGCACTGCGGGGCGCAATACTGGAGACCATGAGCAGCCCTGCCGCACACAGCACAGTGGACGAATCCGCACATCCCGCAGTCGTCGAGGGTCACGCGATCGCCTGGTCGATCGTCGTCAGGGACCTGGCCACCGACCAGATCCTGCTGTCGCACGATCCTGACCGCGTGCTGCCCACTGCCAGCATGGGCAAGGTCCTCCTGCTGGTCGAGGTGTTCCGACAGGCGGAGCGCGGTGAGCTGGATCTGTCCGAGCCCCTGCCGCTGGACCCGCGCCATGACGTCGCGGACTCCGGTCTCCTCCACCTCTTCCATGACCGGAGAATCACGCTCCGGGACGCCTGCCTGCTGGTGGGCGCCGTGAGCGACAACCTCGCGACGAATGCCCTGGCAGACCTCTGCGGTCTGGATACGGTGCGCATGACGGGCGGGGACCTCGGGCTCGTCCAGACAGCATTCCTCGACCTGATCCGCGACGAACGCGGGCCGCAGCACCCGTGGGCGCCATCGTGCGGCACTGCGGGTGAACTGGCACAGGTGTTCGCGCTGCTGCACCGGGGTGCGGCCGTGTCGCCGCAGGTGTCGTCCCAGGTGCTCGATGTGCTGTCCGCGGGAGCAGACACCTCCCTGGTCGCGGGCGGTCTGCACCTGGACCCGCTGGCGCACCGCGAACCGGACGGGGGCGTGGTCCTGCGGCACAAGACCGGATACGACGCGGGCGTCCGCGCGGATGCGGGTGTGGTCTGCGGCCCGGCCGCCTCCCTGTCCTATGCGGTCCTCGCGCAGTGGTCGCCGGACGCAGACGCGGGCCCCACCCCCGCGCGCATCGCGGTCGAGGACCACATGCGGGCGGTGGGGATCGCACTGCGGGACCACGTCCTCGACACCTGAGTCTCTGCCCCCACCGGACCGCAGTCATCGGGTGCTCGCCCCCTTCGGCTCTCCTGGACCGGACGATGGTCGCTCACATGGAAGTCGACTAGTGTGCAGGCATACAGGCCGGAGCTGTCCGGCCACGGTCACGGGTCGAAGGCGACCGTGGGAAGGGCCACCAGCATGCAGAGGGCACGGGCGGCGGGGGAGAGCGTACTCGCCCGCGAGTACCAGCGCGTCGTCACGCGCGCGTTCAGCACGCTGTCCCAGTCCCAGGACGACCCCGGTCTGGAGGCCGTCCGCCGCATCGTCTCCGACTCGTGGCAGCGGTCGCTCAGCGCACTGCCGCCCACCGGCCGTGACACGGCTGAGCAGAGCATCGACGCGGACGAACTGCGACAGCTGCGCAAGGAGGGGCCGCTGGCCCGCGCGCTGCCCATCGTCCGCCGCCTCCTCATCGAGCCGGCCCGCGATACGGGACTGATCGTGGCGATCGGCGATGCCCAGGGACGTCTGCTGTGGGTCGAGGGCGATCACCAGTCGCTGCGCCGCACAGAATCGATGGGCTTCGCCGTGGGCGCGGACTGGTCGGAGACGGCGATGGGCACCTCAGCCCCCGGCATCGTCGTCGCGACGGGCGGGGCCGCCTCCGTCGCGCAGGCGGAGCACTTCTCTCCCGTCGTCCGCGAATGGAGCTGCACGGCCGTGCCGCTGGTCGACCCGCGCACCCGTGCGCTCATGGGCGTCCTCGACATCACCGGCGGCGACGAGGCCGTCTCGCCCCTCAGCCTCCCGCTCCTCACCGCCGCCGCGGCCGCGATCGAAGCAGAGCTGTCCCGTCCGCAGCCGGACGACCGGACACCCTGGACCACGGGCTGGGGCGGCGGCACAGGTCCCACGGTGACCGGGACCTCGGTGGCGGGTGGACTGCTGGCCGGCGGGTCCTCCGGCGTGCTGGGCGCTGGGGGAGGGGCGGGCGAGGTCCCCGTGCCCGCGCCGGACCTCGAACGGCCCGTCGTCCGGGTGACGGGCCCGGGCGCACCCGCGGCGACGAACGGGTTCCGGGAGCGGCAGATCGGATTGCGGCACGCGGAGATCCTCACCCTGCTGGACTGGTACGACGACGGCCTGACGGGACCGCGACTGGGCGAGATGGCCTACGCGGATCCGCCGGAGGCCGCAACGGTGCGTGTCGAGATGCACCGGCTGCGGCGCGTGCTGGCGGAGCTGTCCGGTGAGACGGTCGAACTTGCCTCGCGGCCCTACCGCCTGGTGGGAGCCCAGGACAGCGCTCGGGGACCGCTCACGGATGCACGCGCCGCGCATAACGCGCTGACGGACGGTGATGTCGAAGAGGCGGTCCGACTGTGCCGGGGCCTTGTCCTGCCCCTGTCCACCGCACCGGAGATCGAATCGATCCGCGAGTCCCTGGCGACCGCGCTGCGCGAGGCGGTCCTGCAGTTCGCGGACCATGACCTGCTGTGGACGTACCTGCGCCGGCAGGATGCGCAGGACGACGCGGAGGCGTGGATGCTGGCGCTGCGCCTGCTGCCGGCGGACGATGTGCGCCGTGCGGCCGCTGTTGCGCGCCTCGATGCGATCGATGCGGAGAACGCCGTCTCCTGACCGGTCCAGCGCACCGATGGTTGCTGTGATCTGCGCAACGTTCGTGCAACGGCGGTCGTCCTAGTCTGGGGTCACAGCCCGGCGGAGCGGAGAGGGGCCCGGACACCCGGATCCCACCGCTGCCGGCCGGGGCGATCGGACGCACAGGGACGTGCAGAAGAAGGAGACAGCCATGGCCGTCTACGCACAGCCGGGAACACCGGGGGCACTCGTCGAGTTCAAGCCGCGGTACGAGAACTGGATCGGCGGAGAATGGGTTCCGCCGGTCAAGGGCGAGTACTTCGAGAACATCACCCCCATCACCGGCAAGGCCTTCACCGAGGTCGCGCGGTCCACCGCAGAGGACATCGAGGTGGCCCTCGACGCCGCGCACAAGGCAGCGCCCACCTGGAACAAGACCACCCCCGCAGAGCGCGCGATCCTGCTCAACCGGATCGCGGACCGCCTCGAGGAGAACCTCGAGATGGTCGCAGTCGCAGAGACGTGGGACAACGGCAAGGCGATCCGCGAGCCGCTGGCCGCGGACCTGCCGCTGGCCGTCGACCACTTCCGCTACTTCGCGGGCACGATCCGGGCGCAGGAGGGCAGCCTGTCCCAGATCGACGAGGACACCGTCGCCTATCACTTCCACGAGCCGCTGGGCGTCGTGGGCCAGATCATACCGTGGAACTTCCCCATCCTCATGGCGGTCTGGAAGCTGGCACCCGCTCTGGCTGCGGGCAACTGCGTCGTCCTCAAGCCGGCGGAGCAGACTCCCGTGTCGATCCTCGTCCTCATCGAGCTGCTGGCGGACATCATCCCGCCGGGCGTCGTCAACATCGTCAACGGCTTCGGCGCAGAGGCCGGCAAGCCGCTCGCCTCGAACAAGCGGATCTCCAAGATCGCCTTCACCGGTGAGACGACGACGGGCCGCCTCATCATGCAGTACGCGTCGCAGAACATCATCCCGGTCACCCTGGAGCTGGGCGGCAAGAGCCCCAACATCTTCTTCGATGACATCGCACAGGAGAAGGACGCGTTCTACGACAAGGCGCTCGAGGGCTACGCGATGTTCAGCCTCAACCAGGGCGAGGTCTGCACGTGCCCGTCCCGCGCGCTCGTCCAGTCCAGCATGTACGACAGCTTCATGGCGGACGCGATCGAGCGGGTGCGGGCGACGAAGCAGGGCAACCCCCTGGACACGGACACCCAGATCGGCGCGCAGGCGTCGAACGACCAGTTCGAGAAGATCATGTCGTACATCGACATCGGCAAGCAGGAGGGCGCGAAGGTCCTGATCGGTGGCGAGGCCGCAGACCTGGGTGGCGATCTGAGCGGCGGGTTCTATGTGACTCCCACCGTCTTCGAGGGCACGAACAACATGCGGATCTTCCAGGAGGAGATCTTCGGCCCGGTCGTCGCGACGACGCAGTTCAAGGACTACGACGAGGCGCTCTCCATCGCGAACGACACCCTGTACGGGCTTGGTGCGGGCGTCTGGGCCCGCAGCGGCACCACCGCCTACCGTGCGGGCCGTCAGATCCAGGCCGGCCGCGTCTGGGTGAACAACTACCACGCCTACCCGGCACACGCAGCGTTCGGAGGGTACAAGTCGTCCGGCATCGGACGCGAGAACCACAAGATGATGCTCGACCACTACCAGCAGACGAAGAACCTGCTCGTCAGCTAC
>DWZY01000177.1 GCA_019117325.1 Candidatus Brevibacterium intestinigallinarum | reverse complement strand
GAGGAGTCGAAGCAGGCCAGCCTCGCGGTCGTGGGATCGCGCGGCAAGGGCGGCTTCGCCGGGCGCCTGCTGGGAACGGTCTCCTCCGCCCTGCCCGCGCACTCCGCGTGCCCCACGATCGTCGTGCCGGTGGGCTGGACGCCGGACGCGGAGCGGGTCGCCCGAGCCAGCTCGTCGCGTCCCGTCGCCATGAGCGACGGCGGTGCGGTCCAACAGCAGGACGAGTCGGACACCGTGCCGGGCACGGACTACTCCGGCCAGGTGGTCGTGGGTGTTGACTCCCTGGGCAAGGAGTCGCCGGCGCTGTGGGAAGCGGCAGACATCGCGGTGCGCCGGAAGTCGCCGCTGCACATCCAGGCCGTCATCACGACGACCGTCATCGGCCCCGAGTGGATCCCGTCTCCGGGCGACCTGGAGCGCCTCGTGGAGGAGGGCACGGGCAAGCTCGAGGCCGCACGCACCGCGCTGCTGGAGAAGCACCCGGACCTGGACGTGCGCTGGACCCTGTTCGACGGCCAGCCCGCCGAGGTCCTGGTCCGCGCGTCGGACACGTGCGACATCCTCGTCATCGGCTCCCGAGGCCGCGGAGGGTTCGCGGGTCTGCTCCTGGGCTCGACCTCGCAGTCGGTCCTTCCCTACTCGGCCGCACCCACGATGGTGGTCCGCGTCAAGAGGTGAGCGCCCGCGCAGAGACGATCACCCTCGCCCTCGACGACCTGGCGCAGCTGTGCCGCGACGCGGTGCGCGCAGCGGGAGGCTCCCCGGAGACGGCGGTCTCGCTGGCCTCGGCGACGGTGGCCGCGGAGCGGCGGGGGAGGTCCGAGGTGGGGGCCGCCCACCTGGTCGACTACCTCGACGCGATGGCGCACGGTCGATTGGACGGCCGGGCCGTCCCCAGCGTCGTGTCGGAGCGAGCCGGCGTGCTCGTGGTCGACGCGGCTCGCGGGACCGCGCAGGTCGCGTTCGATCAGGTCGTTGAGGACCTGGCGGGGCGTGCCCGTGAGAACGGGATCGCGATGCTCAGCATCTTCCGGACCTTCACGGCCGGGGAGCTGGGCCACTACTCGACGCTGCTGGCGGAGCGCGGCCTCGTCGCCCTCGTGGGATCGAACTCGCCGGCACTCGTGGCCGCGCTGGGAGCGCGCGAGGCCGTGACGGGCACGAACCCGATGTCCTTCGCGCTGCCGCACCCGGACGGCCCGCGGATGTTCGACCAGGCGGCCAGCGCGACGGCGTGGGTGAACATCCGCGACGCCGCCGACCGCGGTGAGTCGATCCCCGCGGGCTGGGCGCTCACTCCCGAGGGGGAGCCGACGACCGACGCGCAGGCGGGGATGACCGGAGCGCTGCTGCCGTTCGGCGGTGCGAAGGCAGGGAACATCGCCTTCATGATCGAGATGCTGGGTGTCCTGTCCGGCGGCGCGTTCTCGCTGGACGCACCCCCGTTCGACGCGGGGGAGGAGCCGCCGGAGATCGGCCTCTTCGCGATCGCGATCGACCCGGACGCCTTCGACCCGCACTACCGCGAGCGCGTGGAGGAGCACCTCCGCGAGGTCGCCCGCGAGCACGGTGCGGATTTCGGCCGGCGGAAGACCGCCCGCACACACGTCGACCTGCCCGCACCCGTCCACTCCGCACTGGCACGCACCGCCGCAGAAGGAGCACAGGAATGAGAGCCGCACGCGTCCTGCCCGTCGTCGACACGCACTGCGAGGGGCTGCCGATCCGGATCGTCACGGGCGGGGTCGCACCCATGCCCGGTGCCACGATGGAGGAGCGGCGGCAGTGGTTCATCGAGAACTCCGATGACCTCCGGACGCTGCTCATGTGCGAGCCGCGCGGGACCGGCTGGACCTCGGGCGCGATTCTCCAGCCGCCCACGCGCGAGGACGCGGACTGGGGCGTCCTCTTCATCGAGGTGACCGGCGTGCTGCCCATGTGCGGGGCGGGGACGATGGCGGTCGCGACCGTGCTCGTGGAAACCGGCATGGTCGAGGTGCAGGAGCCCGTCACGACGATCCGGCTGGACGCGCCCGTCGGTCTCATCACGGCGCGGGTGCAGGTGAAGGACGGGCGGGCAGAGTCCGTGACGATCCAGAACGTGCCGTCGTTCGCCCACGAGTACGGGGCGAGCGTCGAGGTGCCGGGGTACGGGCGGGTCACGTACGACGTGGCGTACGGCGGGAACTTCTACGCGTTCGTCGATCTCGAGGATCTGGGGATCCCGTTCGAGCGGGAGTCGCGGGCGCAGATCGAGGACGCCGGGCGGGCGATCATGGCGGCGGTCAACGAGCATGCTCGGCCGGTCCATCCGACCTCCGGCTTCAGCGGGTGCGAGCACGTCGCCTTCCGGGCGCCGGGCTCCGACGCCTCGCACACCCGCCACGCGCTCATCAACCATCCCGGGTGGCTGGACCGCTCACCGGGCGGGACGGGGACGAGTGCGCGGATGGCGCAGCTGCACGGCCGCGGGGACCTGCCGCTGGACACGGACTTCGTGAACGAGTCGTTCATCGGCACGTCCTTCATCGGGCGCCTCATCGAGCAGACGACCGTGGGCGACGTGACGGCGGTCATCCCCACCGTGACGGGGCGGGCGTGGATCACCGCGATGGGGCAGCAGGTCATCGACCCCACGGATCCGTTCCCGGCCGGTTACACGGTCTGAAGCACGCTGACGCGCACGGCGGTGTCGCGCTGCGGGGTCCGTTCTCACCGCGGGCCTCCTTCGCGTTGCAAGCCTCCTTGCCTCATCACGCGGTCTGCGACTCCGAGGGGACCTCGCGCGCCACGTCCCCGCGAGCACTGAGGGCATGCGTCGCGGATGCGACTGCGGACCCTGCAGGTTCTACCATTGGTGCATGTGGAGCGTGGACGATGATGGGCGTGGCCATGACGCTTGAGGACTTCCTTGCTGACCATCCTGTGGACCGCGCGAATGTCGACGCCCACAAAGATCGGATGCTCGCAGAGGTGAGGACCTACCACCTCCGGGAGCTGCGGGATCAGGCTGGACTGACACCCGAGTAGCGGGCAGACAGGATCGGGGTCTCGCAGTGATAAGTGCCCAGGTGGCATCGGTGACGCGCTCAGCGTTCGGCAGGCACCAGAGCGAACGCTCTGCCGCTCAGTCAGGCGAAGCGGCTGACTGCGGCGACCAGGGATGTCGCGATTCCGAGTCCTGCGATGAGGACGAGGGCGCAGCCCCCACCGCTGCCTGCGGAGGACTTGCGCGCGCCTGCGCGTGTGCGCGGTTGCCGTTCGCTCCACGAAGGAGAGTAAGCGGGCGCCAGTGCATATGACGGGGCGAGAGGGGCGAACCGGGGTGCCGCCGGAAGAGTGTTCACCCATTCGTTGGACAGCTCATCCGCTTTGGCCGCTCTGAAAGTGAGCGATGCGGTGAGCGCGGACCCCTTGATCGTGCCAGCCACAACGATGGTCTTTCCGGCGCCTTCGGCATGTGCGAGTACCGGCTCGAACTTCTTACCAGTCACTGCCGACAGCTCGCCCACATGCGCGCCGTCCAGATAGACGTAGACCGTGGTCCGCTCCTGGCCGCTCTTGAGAACGCGTGTCCCTAGCCTGAGCTCCAGGAACAGAAGGCCCTCCCCTGATTGGGGAACATAGTCGCGGAGGACATCGAAGTGGTCCTCTTCCCGGATGACTTGAGCGCTGCCGCCTGAAGGGAGGAGCGACGAATTCGTCGGAGGGTTGTTGGACGGCAGCACGAGGTGCGGCTCCGGGAGGGTGGCCGTGGCGTCCGCGAACCCGCCCTCGTCGATGTGATCCTTGTAGGCCGCTCTCCACCGGGCGTAGCACCGGACGGCTGGAACGAAGCCGCTGGCGACCATCCGGTGGACTATTGGAGCTCAAGTAGTGACGATCTCCCGCGGCAGATATCCGATGACATGTCCGTCCAGCCGGACAGACACTGCTTGGGGGTCATGCGGGTTGTCGGGTTCGGGAACGAGCATCGCTGTTGTCGTCTCCTGCGTGCTCTGACGAGGATCGGATACCCGGAGCGCCTGCTTCATCTCGTAGCGGCGGAAGTTCGTGCCCGCGACTTCGACCGGTGCGCTGCCCGTGATCTCGAAGGGCTTCAGCATTGGGAACCTCGAAGTCGAACTGCGGGCGCGTGGGTGTTCAATGAGTCTCCCGAATTTCCAATCACCGATATCAGGATGAATCTAGCCCAGGAAACGTGATGCGAATGCTGCTGTCCGGATGGCACTGGACTGCCGGGTCCGTGATCGCAGGCTCCGGGACGCTGTCCGCCGACCCCGACGCCGCGACGCATTGCCTCAGAGTTCGAGGGGACCATGCGCGCCGTATCCCCGTGAGCACGCACACGGCGTGTCACGGAATGGGGCTGAGAAGGTGCGATACGCGTGAAAGGGACAGGCCGCCTGCGAGCGTGAAAGTCAGACTAAGCGCCCCCGGGCAGATTCGAACTGCCGACACCCGCTTTAGGAGAGCGGTGCTCTATCCCCTGAGCTACGGGGGCACGTCCGCGCGTGCGCACGAACGTCGTCATCCTAACGGCTCCGCCCAGGCGGTGCGAACGGACAAATCGGCAGCCTCCCGGTGCGCCGCCTCCACGCGGAACTGCTGAACCGGTAGTGTCGGCACCGTGTCACATCCCGATTCCTCGCTTCCCCCCGCGGTCGACGACATCTTCGTCGACTGGAGGTCTCAGGCTGCCCGGATCGGCGGTCGCGACACCATGCTGCGCTTCCGCGAACCCCGTGACGGCTCGATCGATCTGACCGGCGCGCACCCCTCTGGCCTCGCACAGCTGCTGGCCGGCCGGGCGACCCGCCTCTCCAGTCTGCTGCGCGATCCCGACCTGCTGACCGAGGCCCGCCGCCGCGCCCGCTCCATCCGCAGCAAGGCGGACCAGCTCCAGCGCCAGCGGGGCATCGCCACCGCACAGCTGGCCATCGGCTTCGCCTCGTGGACCCGCACGCAGGAGACCGGGCGCACGGATTTCAACGCGCCCGTCATCCTCCGTCACGTCGAGCTGGTCCCGCGCGGCTCCAGCGTCGAGGACTTCGAGATCCGCCTGTCGGACGAGATCACCATCAACCCCGCGCTGGTCGACTACCTGCGCCGCGAGCACGACCTGATCGTCGATGTCGACGAGTGGATCAGCGCCACCGGCTTCGCGCACGGATTCGATCCCGCACCGGTGTTCTCCCGCCTGCGCTCGGTGACCCGCCCCGTGGTCGGCATGCTCGTGAACGAGCGCCTCGTCGTCTCGACCTTCGCGAACCTCACCTCCCCGTACGCGGCGGAATCGTTCCCGCAGGAGCACCCCGTGCTCCGCGCGCTGGCGGGCGACGCCGAGGCCCGGGTGGGCTTCCGCATGGCCGGCTCCGATGCCCATGACGTGGACGCCGAGGCCGCAGACGACTCCGTGCCGACCCACCCCATCGATCGGGGAGACCCAGCAGACCTGGGGCCGCGCCCGCTGCAGGACCGTGCCCCGCACGAGGAGTTCCTGGCGATCGACGTCGACGGTGACCAGCAGGCCGTCGTCGACGCGGCGATCGAGGGGCAGTCCCTGGTCGTCGACACTCCGCCCGGAACCGGTGCGACCCAGCTGGCCGTGGCACTGTCGACGTCGCTGGCGCACGTGGGCCGCAGCGTCCTCTTCGTCGCACAGGACGAGGACGAGCTGGGCGACTTCGCGCAGCGCATGGAACGGGCCGGCCTCGGCGGTTTCGCCGTGGACGGGCGCAGCGACGGCGAAGCACTGCGCTCCGGCCTCATCGGCCTCATCACGTCTGCGGAGCGTTCGCCGCAGCCGGAGCTCACCGGTCTGGTCGACCAGCTGAACGATCAGCGCTCCGCCCTGCGCGAGCACTCGGAGTCGCTCCACCGCATCCGCGAGCCCTGGGGCGTGTCCGCCTACGAGGTCATGCAGCGGCTCGCGGCCCTCACCGCCGTCAAGGACGGGCCGTCCACCTCCGTGCGGTTCGACCGCCGTGTCCTGGAGCTGTCGGCCGACCAGCGTGCGGAGCTGCGCGACCAGCTGCTCCAGCAGTCCCAGCGCGGCGCCTTCACGATGGAGGTCAGCGACACCGTCTGGTTCGGCGCGCGCGTCGATTCGGCCGACGAGGTCACCCGGGCGCAGGAGCGCGCGGTCCGCGCCGGTGAACTGGTCCCCGCCTTCTCCGACGCGGCCCTGCCGGTGCTGCGCGAATCCGGGCTCAACCCGGAGCGCACGGTGGGTGCGTGGGGCCGGGCACTCCTGCTGCTCCAGGAGATCCGCACGACGCTCGACACCTTCTCCCCGCAGGTCTTCGAGCACAGCCTCACGGACCTGCTGGCCGCGACCGGCACTGCCGAGTACCGCGCTTCGGTCGACCGCGAGATGGGCCTCTTCGAGCGCAACCGCCTCAAGAAGGCCGCCCGCGAGTTCCTGCGCCCCGGTGCCCAGGTCACAGACATGCACGCCGGCCTGCTCGCCGCCTCGCAGCAGCGACAGGAGCTGCGCGAACTGGCCGGCGGCGACATCCGCCCCCGCGTGCCGCGCGGCATCCCGGAGGCAGTCGCCGAGTACCGGGCCCTGTCCGCAGAGCTCGAGGCTCTGCGCCCCGTGCTCGACACGACCCCGGACGGCGGCGACCTCGAGGACATGCTCGTCGAGGAGCTCGAGGCACGGCTGCGCGCGCTGGGCGAGGACCAGGAGTCCCTCACCGACCTGCCCGCGCGGACCCGCGCGGATGACGAGCTGCGCGACGCGGGCCTGGGCGAGCTGCTGGAGGACCTGCGCGACCGCCGCGTCCCGCACGAGCGGGTGGGCCTCGAGTTCGACCTCGCGCTCTGGGCGACGATCCTGCAGGATCTCGCCGGTGCGGATGCGCTCATCGGATCGCATGACGGCGACGTGCTCCACCGCATCGCCGCCGACTACCGGGTGGCGGACCGCCAGTACGTCGCCGCGGGCGCCTCCCGCCTGCGATACGGACACGCGCGCCGCTGGAAGCGCATCATCGCGGACCAGCGCGAGCAGGCGCAGGCAGTGCGCGATGCGCTGCGCACGGAGCGGCCGCGCGTCGCAGAACTGACCCGCAGCGCACCGGACGTCGTCACGACCCTGGCTCCCATCTGGACGGTCACGCCGTTCCAGGTCCCGGACCTCTTCACGGACGCGCCCCTCTTCGACACTGTCATCCTCGCGGACTCCGGCCGCCTCACGACCGCCGAGGTGCTGCCCGCACTCGCCCGCGCCAAGCAGGTCATCGCCCTGGGCGACATGCGACTGCCCGGCCCGCGCGAGTTCAGCATCACCGTCGACCGCCGCCCGCTGCGGGCGGAGGAGCCCGCGGCCAGCGTGTGGGAGGACCTCGCGGAGTTCCTGCCGCGCCACCGCCTGCACACCAGCTACCGCGTGTCACCGCTGGAGCTCGTCGAACTGTCGAACCGCCACTTCTACGACAACCACATCACGACCGTCCCCACCGCGTTCACCGGAGACGGGAGCGGCCTGGAATTCGCGTACGTGCCCGATGCACTGGGGTCACCGGACACCGCGACCGGCCAGGTCGAGAGCCTGGACGTCGAGGTCGACCGCGTCGTCGACCTGGTCGTCCGCCACGCGCGGACCCGCTCGCGCCAGTCCCTGGCGGTCATCACCATCACGCCCTGGCACGCGCAGCGGGTGGCGACCGCGATCCAGAAGGCGATCCGCCAGTACCCGTACGTGGCCTCCTTCTTCGAGGATCCGGACAAGGAGCCGTTCGTCGTCACCGACTGCGAGCAGATCCAGGGCATGGATCGCGACGCGGTCATCCTCTCGCTGGGATACGGACGCACGCGCCACGGTCGCGTCATCCCCACGTTCGGCCCGCTCTCGCAGCCGGGCGGGGAGCGCCTCCTGGCCGCCGCGATCACGCGCGCCCGTCGCCGCCTCACCGTCGTGTCCGCCTTCGAGTCGGACGACTTCGACCCGGCCCGCCTGGAGCACGGCGCTGCGCTGCTGCCGGACCTGCTGGCCGAGGTCGCCTCCGGAGGCGAGCCCACCGAACGCACGTACGGCGCTGTCACCGGCACCGGTGCGATGGTGCGCAGCGGTGGCGAGGACGCGGACAGGATCGCGACGGAGCCGGCCGCGGAACTGGGCGACCCGATCGTCACGGACCTGGCCGAGCGCCTCAGCCGCAAGGGCGTGCTGGCGCACCTCGACTACCAGGGGATCGACCTGGCGATCGCGAACTCCGCGGACGCGGTGCACGGCATGGTCGTCGCGGTCGACTCGGACGGGCCCCTCTACGCGCAGACCGCGAGCATCCGCGAGCGCGAGCGACTCCAGTCCGAGCAGCTGGCCCGCCGCGGCTGGCGCTTCGTCCGCATCTGGACGACGGATGCGTTCGTCGACCCGCAGCGACAGGCCAACCGCCTCTTCGAGGTCTGGAAGGAGACGGTCGAGGAGCTGTCACCGCAGGCTCTGCTCAACGCGGCCCGCGCGGCCGCCGTCGTCGTCGACCGCCAGGGAAGCCGGCCGCGGGTCGCCTCCGGCCTGCCCATGCACATGTACTCCGAGGATCAGCTCATCGCGATGCTCGAGTGGATCCAGTCCGACGGCGTCTCCCGGTCCGACACGGACCTGAAGGAGCAGCTGCGGGCCGGCCTGGCGCAGAAGCTGCGCTCGGCACGGACCGAGGCCGCCCTCGACAGCGCCGTGGCCGCCTACCGCGCGTGGGTGGCGGCGTCGAAGCGCAGTGCCGCTGACGAATCCGCGGACCGTGCTGTGGGAGACACCGCCGAGGCCGCAGCCGCTGAGGACGGACGGACACCTGCCGCTCGGGAGGCATCGCGTCCCGCACCCGAGAAGGCAGAGCCCGAGGTCGTGCCCGCGGACCAGATCATCCCCTCTTACGACACGGACAGCCTGCGTCACGCCGAGCTGCGTGACGCCGGACTGCGCGACCTCTACGCGACGACGGACGGCGGATCGACTGATGCGTCGCCGTCCGACGAGGCGCAGGGGAACACGGACGAGGACCGTGCCGACAGCGACGCTGAGGCCTCTGCGGAGGACGAGAGCGTTGACGAGGGAACGGTCGAGCCTGTTGAGGCCGCCGCTGAGGCTTCCGAGGCAGACGCTGAGGAGGGCTCCCCGGCGGACACGGAGGATGCCCCTGCGGACGGCGACTCCCGTACGTTCGGCACGGCTGAGCCTGAGACGCACGACGCGGACGAGGCCTCAGACGAGCGGTCATGAGCGCTGAGGATGCGCAGGGCGAAGAGCGTCCGCGCAAACCGCTGAGCCCGGCCGCTCGAGCCGCGATCGCGCGCTACCGCCGCACCCTGGGCAACGTCGCCGGTCCCGAGGAGGGAGAGGCCAGCCCCTCCCGCGAGCGCAGCGATCTCGAGCGCCACCTGGTCGATCGTCCTCCGCACTGGGCACCGCCGCACCGCGACCGGCCCACTCCGCGCCGTGCGGCGGACAGCGGGCAGCCGCGTGCCGCGGACGAGGCCGAGGATCGCGCATCAGCACCGGGCGACGACACCGATCCCGACTGAGCCGACGCGCATTCCCGCGCAGGTCCACACGCCGTCGCACCCTCAGCACAGACGGAAGGGCGGGGAGAGATCCAACGGATCTCTCCCCGCCCTTCCGTGTGCCCGGCGGCTGATCGCGGGATCCCGCGATCAGCCGCGCACGGTGCGTATCAGTGGCGCGGGTTGTCGTCGCCGTCGATGCGCTGGTCCGGGACCTGCTGCTGACGGCCCTCGGCCATGAGGTCGCGGATCTCGGCCAGGAGCTCCTCGCTCGTCGGCGGGATGTCGTCCTCGTCGGCGCCCTTCTTCCGCAGCTCCGCGAGCTTGTTCATCGGCATGACGATGACGAAGTAGACGACGGCGGCGATGATGAGGAAGTTGATCGCGGCGGTGATGACCGCTCCGATGTCGACGAACGTCGCCTCGACGTCAGGACGGATCCGGAAGCCCAGGCCGCCCATGTCGGGGGAGCCGACCGCTGCGATGAGCGGGTTGATGATCTTGTCGGAGATCGCGGTGACGATCGCCGTGAACGCGCCGCCGATGATGACCGCGACGGCCAGTTCGATGACGTTGCCCCGCAGGATGAAATCCCTGAAGCCCTTGAACATGAGGTGAGTCCTTTCACGAGCCCACATCGGGTGATGTGGTGTGTGATGCGGATGAACCGGCACATGCATGGCCGACCCGGATCGCCAGCGGCCCTCGAGCTGGTCTGCTCGCGGTCCTCACCCGGCGATCGGCTCAGCCACCCCAGCCCGGATGGTTTCTCTGAGACGATCCTGTGAAGAGGATCGAACGCGAGCAGTGTAGGCATGTCTCTTCCCGCATCACCAGCACTTCCGGGCGTGTCCGGGCACACAGCGGCGTGCGCAGGCTCAGTTGAGCAGCGCGAAGCTCAGGTAGGCGCCCGCGTCGCGTGCCAGTGCGGCGGCCTCGGATTCCGTGACTGCGAGCGTCACGACGGTCGAGCCCTGCGCTGCGGGACCGCTGGGGGAGTGGACCGCGGTCACGACTGCTTCGTCGACCAGTGCGCCCGAGGCTGCGAGCCCGGTGAGGGCATCGCCGGACTCGTCATCGGTGTCACTGACTGCTGTGCCGGTGCCGGCGGCGAAGACGCGCAGCCGATGTCCCGGGCGGATGACCGAGACCGACTGCGCATCGCCGAAGACGGTGGGCACGAGGACGGTGTCCGGCGGCCGCAGGCCCGCGTCGGGGCCCACGAGTGCGGCGGATGTCAGGGGAGTGCCCGCTGCGATCGCGCCACCGGTGCTGGCACCGTCGACATCGTCGGCGTTGGTGAGAGCACCCGCCGGAGCCAGCGTGCCGGGGTACTGCTCGACGCGCACATCGCCGGCGGTGAGAGCGGTGCCCGGACTCAGATCGTGCGCAGCGACGAGGACCGGCGACGTGCCCGTGCGAGGCACGATGAGCCACGCCGCCAGCAGCGTGGCCAGGCACAGGAGCGCGACACCTGCCGGACGGGCGGGGATGCGGGCCAGCGCCGCACGCGGATCGGCGAGACCGCGGCGCACGGCAGCGAGAACGTTCATGGTCCGACAGTGCCGCGCCGGACCGCGCAGGGCCAGGGGCACCCCTCACCTGTGGACAGGCGCACTGCCGCGAGGTCTGCCTGTGACCTCCAGTGGAGACTGATGCACGCGCAGGGGGAGCCGGCCCAACTCAGGCTAAGCCGATGCGCGTCAGGCAGAGTCGGTTCGACTCAGTCGGAAGCGACGGGCCTCAGTCAGAAGTGACGCGCCTCAGGCGGAGGCGGGAGCGGCCGAGGCCGCGGGGGCGCTCGAGGACCCGGAGTCCGACGAGCTGCTGCTGGAGGAGGACGAATCCGACGACGAGCCGGAGGACGCCGTCGAAGGGGCCGCACTGCCGGCGCTGCTGGTCGAGCGCGAGTCCGTCGCGTAGAAGCCCGACCCCTTGAACGTCACGCCAACGGACCCGAACACCTTGCGCAGCCGCTCTTCGCCGCACGAGGGGCACTGCGTGAGCGAGGAGTCGGAGAACTCCTGGTGGATGTCGAAGGCGTAGTCGCAGTTCTTGCAGCGGTACGAGTAGGTGGGCATGGTGACCTTTCACATGTGGGTGCGTCTGCGGACGCGAGCCTCATGAATGATACGTCTCCCCGGAGCCCCGCGATGCCGCGGGGGCGGCGTCCAGCACGCGCGCATCCGTGAGGACCGCGGACACGACCAGGTCCCAGGGCTCGACGGGCAGGCTCTCCTGCACCTCGTCGTCCCAGCAGACGCCCTCGATGACGAGGCGTTCGCGCAGGTGGGCGTGGTGAGGCTCGGCCATGACCCCGTGCGGACCGAACGTGCGGTCGTAGAAACCGCCGCCGTTGCCCAGCCGCGCCCCGGCGGCATCGAACGCGAGGCCGGGGGCGAGGACCAGGATCGGGGAGGTGGGCAGACCCGCGATGCCGACCAGGGCCTCGGCGATGGGGAGGTGCGTGGCCGGCTCACGGATGTCCCACGTGCCGCGCGGCAGCGCGTCCAGCGGTGCGGTCGCGGGGCCCAGGCGCAGGGGCTCGCCCTTCAGCGTGACGGGGAGCAGCACCGGCACGCCCGCAGTGATGAGGTCCTCGAGCACCTCATCCAGGCTGGGCTCCCCGGGCAGGGACGCATAGGCGACGACTGCGGCGGGGTCCAGGGTGTCCACCCGGGCGCGGACGCGGGTGCTCAGGGCGTCCTGCTGGACAGCGGCCTCGGAGTCCGTGCCGGATGCGTTCTCCCGCACGCGGGCGGCGCGCCGAGTGCGGATGTCCGCACGCATGGCGGCCTTGGCCGATGGACTCGTCGATGACACCGCGCTCTCCATGGAACCCAGCTTAGAATGACCGGCATGTCGAACAGTCAATTCCCACCGGTGCGCAAGGCCGTCGTCCCCGTTGCAGGACTGGGCACGCGCTTCCTCCCGGCCACGAAGGCGATGCCCAAGGAGATGCTCCCGGTCGTCGACAAGCCCGCCCTCCAGTACGTCGTCGAGGAGGCGGTCACCGCTGGCCTCACCGACATCCTCATGGTGACGGGCCGGAACAAGCGACCGCTCGAGGATCACTTCGATCGGGTCGACGGCCTCGAGGCTGCGCTGCGGGCGAAGGGCGATCAGCGGAAGCTCGACCTGATCCGCGAGTCCTCGGAGCTGGCGGACATCCACTTCGTGCGCCAGGGCGACCCGCTGGGCCTGGGCCACGCGGTCCTCAAGGGCGAGCACCACGTGGGCGAGGAGCCCTTCGCGGTGCTGCTGGGCGATGACCTCATCGATGAGCGCAGCCCCATCCTGCCGGACATGATCGACGCCTACGGACGCACCGGTGGCAGCGTCATCGCGCTCATGGAGGTGCCGCAGGAGGCGATCAGCCTCTACGGCTGCGCAGCTGTTGAAGCGACAGAGGTCGACGGACTGGTCCGCGTGACCGACCTGGTCGAGAAGCCGGACGCCGCGGATGCGCCGTCGAACCTGGCGATCATCGGCCGCTACGTGCTGTCCCCGGAGATCTTTCCCCTGCTGCGCCGCACGGAGCCGGGGCGGGGCAACGAGATCCAGCTGACGGACGCGCTCAAGGAGCAGGCGCGCGGCGACGGGCACGGCGTGTACGGCGTCATCTTCACGGGTGAGCGCTACGACACGGGCGACAAGCTGTCCTACATCCAGGCGGTCATCCAGCTGGCCACCCGGCGCGACGACCTGGGGGCGGACCTGCGGGCATGGCTCCGCGAGTTCGTCGCGGGACTCGATGACTGAGCGCGCGCAGACGAGGGACCGCGCACTGGGGCCGCGTCGCTGATGGCGGGCACAGGACTCTGGCCGGCGGAGCTGGTCTGGGGGCCCGTCCGCCTGCGCCCCCTCAACCGGAAGGACCGCCGCGAGTACACCGAGGTCCGCCGCGCGAACGTCGACTGGCTGCGCCCGTGGGAGGCGACCGTCCCGGACCCCACGTGGGAGGCGCCCGGCTTCTGGGAGATGCGCTCCCAGTTCGCCCGCGCGGCTCGCGAGGGGCGCTCGCTGCCGTTCGTGATCGAGGCCGGCGGACGGTTCCGCGGGCAGCTCACCGTCTCCGGCTTCCAGTGGGGATCGCTCGCCAGCGCGACGATCGGCTACTGGATCGACCGGCGCGTCGCGGGGCAAGGGCTCACTCCCATCGCGGTCGCACTGGCCACGGACCACTGCTTCGCGGCGGGGCTCCATCGGATGGAGATCGCGATCCGTCCGGAGAACACCGCCAGCCTGCGCGTCGTCGAGAAGCTGGGCTTCCGCGATGAGGGCATCCGCGAGCGCTACATGCACATCGACGGCGACTGGCGCGACCACCGCATCTTCAGCCTGCTGACCGAGGACGTGCCCTTCGGCCTCATGCGCTGGTACGAGCGCGAGCAGGGGCTCACCGGCGAGGTCGTCACGGGTCCTGCCGCCGAAGGTGCGCTCGGGGTTCCCGGCGACCCCGCGAACGGCGGCGCCTCCACCGGTCCGGTCAGCTGAACCGATCGCAGTCGGCCGTCTGAGCCGACCGCAGGGCGACCCGCGCGCACGGTTCTCCCGACTGCGGCGAACCACCCGATCGGGCCGTGACCCGCAAGGAAGTCGAGACACGCGTGCTGTGGTCCGGCGGCCAGCGCCGTCGCGACTCTAAGGTTGGACTGTGGACACGAGCATCGCCTTCTTGCTGATCGCAGCAGTGCTGTTCGTCGTCATCGTGCCCGCTGCGCTGAGGCGGAGTGCGGAGAAGGACGAGGAGTCGTCTCCGGAGCGCGTGCGGACAGTCGACGTCGAGCGCACGCCGCGCTGCGCCGTCGATGATTCGCGCCCGCGCCTGCTGCGCGACGAATCGCACCCCGCCCGTGTCGAGCTGCCCGCACCCGCCGTCTCCGTCGCGCCCACCGCGCCGCGCCTGAGCCTCCGGGCTCCCCGTCCCGCCCTGGAGATCCTGGACGGCGACGGTCAGGACCCCGCGCAGGACGTCACCGTGCCACTCGCCGATCCGCAGGCGCTGCCCCTGGCAGTGGGCTCCGCACCGCTGCTCGACCTGAGCGATGACCACCGGCCCGCCGCGCACACCGCTGGCTCCGCGACCGTCATCGCGTTCTCCCCGCTGGACGCGCGCGCCGATGCTCGCTCCGGACCCTCCGCTTCCGACCCGATGGACGCCACCATGACTTCCTCCCACCGGACCGCACCCCACCGCGTCGCCGCAGCCGCCCACCGGATGCCCCGCGACCTCCCCGCAGACGTCCGCGCCCGCCTGGCCGCACCCGCCACCCCGCGCACGTCCGGCTCCGGACCCGCGCACGGCCGCCCGTCCGGACCGGGCCGCGCCCAGGCACGCACCGCTGCACCCGGGCGCGCGCAGGCACCGGCCCGCTCGACCGCGCTGACGGCTGAGACCCGCGGCCGCATCCGCCGCCTGCGCGCCGTCCTCCCGTTCTGCGGCCTCACCGTTCTGGGGATGGCGCTCGCCACCCTCATCTGCCTGGGCTTCGTCGTCTTCGGCTCGCTGCCCTGGGGCGTGCCGGTCGTGACCGCGGCGCTGGGGCTGGCCGGCCTGGCCCTGGTCCGCGGCCTCAACAAGGAGATCCGCGCGCTGCGCACGGGCACCGCCGCCGAGGCCCCCGCGACACCCGCTCGGACCCGCACCTCCGCGACCGTGCACGCCGCTGCCACCCGCTCCACGGCGTCCCAGCCGGTCGCCCGCCGCGAGCGCCTGACCGCCGACCAGCTCGAGGACGAGCCGATCACCGCGGACCTCCCGATCGTCCGCGAGACGACCGTGCCGCCCTCCTCGCAGTCGATGGCGCAGCAGCTGCGCGACGCCTACGCGGCACGCGACGAGGCCGCTGCATCAGCCACCTCCATCGACGCCACCGCCTCCACGGAGGCTGCCGCCGAGGCCGCCCCCACGACCGCGGACACCACCGCTCCGATCGAGGACCGTGAGACCGCTGATGATGCGGTCATGAGCCGTCCCGCCCAGGACGCGGACGACAGCCGTCCGGCGGAGGATGCGACCCAGGACAGCTCGGTCACGGAGTCCGCGGGGCCTCGGACGCGGTCGGTCTTCGCCGGATCCGCGCAGACCAGTGGACCCACCGTTGCGGAGACGCTGGCC
>DWZY01000176.1 GCA_019117325.1 Candidatus Brevibacterium intestinigallinarum | reverse complement strand
TCTTCGAGGAGAACGTCCAGTACTTCCCGCCGCTGCTGCCGGAGACCCGCGAGGCGTCCGGCCGGCCCATCCTCACGGAGAACGGCACGCCGTACCTCCACGAGCTCAACCTCCACAACGGCACGGTGTGGCGCTGGAACCGTCCCATCTACTCGCCGGGGAAGCGCAGCGCGCACGTGCGGCTGGAGAACCGGATCCTGCCGGCCGGCCCCACGCCCGTCGACATGGCCGCGGACGCCGCCTTCTACTACGGGCTCATCGCGTTCCTCGTGCGGGAGAACCGCCCGGTGTGGTCGCGGATGACGTTCACGGAGGCGCAGGAGAACTTCGAGAACGGGGCGCGCGATGGGATCGGCGCTCGCCTCACCTGGCCGCGCCACGGCACCCTGGACGTGACGGAGCTGGTGCTGGAGACGCTCGCGCCCCAGGCCCGCGCGGGGCTCGAGGAGCTCGAGGTCGATGAGGACGTCATCGACGAGTACATCGGGATCTACGAGGCCCGCGCCCGCACCGGTCGCAACGGCGCGTGGTGGCAGCGGAAGGCGCTCGATGCGCTGGCCGGCCGGGCGCCCGTGGGCTCGGACGAGCGCAACAGCGCGCTGCGCACCCTCACGCTCGAGTACGCGCGGAACCAGAAGTCCGGCAAGCCGGTCCACACGTGGGAGGTCCCGACGCCGGGACAGGAGTGAGGAGGGGCTCCGCCCGAGGGAGGGGAACCCCGGCCCGAGGCCGCCTGCCCCCTTCCGAGGGGACCCGCCGCGGCGTCGGCTCGCGACCCGGTCGACCCGCATACAGTGGAGGCATGGACACGACGCAGACGCCGCAGACGCACCGGGAGACGACCACCTCGATCCGTTCGACGCGAGTGCGACCGTTCGCGGTCATGGGCATCCTCAACCGCGTCTTCGAGATGCGCGCGCAGGGACGCGACGTCATCTCGCTGTGCGTGGGGGAGCCGTCGCAGGGAGCGCCCGCGGGTGTGCGTCGCCGGGCCGCTGAGGTCGTCCAGGACGGCACGGACCTGGGCTACTCCGCGATCTTCGGGATCGTCCCGCTGCGCGAGCGCCTCGCGGAGCACTACCGCCGCTGGTACGGGGTCGACATCCCCGTCGAGCGCATCGCCGTGACGGGCGGGTCGTCCGGGGCCTTCGACATGGTGTTCCTCGCGAGCTTCGACGCCGGGGACCGCGTCGCGCTCGCCACCCCGGGCTACCCCGCGTACTCGAACATCCTGCGCGCGCAGGACGTCGAGGTCGTCGAGCTGCCGTGCGGCCCGGACGTCCGCTTCCAGCCCACGGTGGAGATGCTCGAGGCCGCGCACCGCCAGGGCCCGCTCAAGGGCCTCATGATCGCGTCGCCCGCGAACCCCACGGGCACGATGATCGAGGAGCCGGAGCTGCGCGCGCTCTACGACTGGTGCCGCGCCAACGGCGTGCGCCTCATCTCCGACGAGATCTACCACGGGGTGACGTTCACGGGGTCGAAGGGGACCTCGGCGCTGGAGTGCGGGGACGACGTCGTCGTCATCTCATCCTTCTCGAAGTACTGGGGCATGACGGGCTGGCGGCTGGGGTGGGCGATCCTCCCGGAGGACCTCGTTCTCCCCTGCGACGCGATCGCCGGAAACCTGTCGCTGTGCCCGCCGGTGCCCGCGCAGCACGCGTGCGTCGAGGCGTTCACGGAGGAGGCGTACGCGGAGTGCGACGCCGCCGTCCAGGGCTTCGCGGTCGCGCGGCAGCGCGTCCTCGACGCGGTGCCCGCACTGGGCTGGACGGACATGGCCCCGGCGGACGGCGCCTTCTACATGTACTTCCGGATCGACGACGTGCTGGGTCCGCACGCGGATGCGAGCGACTGGTGCGCGGCACTGCTGGAGCAGGAGGGGGTCGCGCTGGCGCCCGGCATCGACTTCGATCCGATCAACGGCCACAATGCGGTCCGGCTCTCGTTGGCGGCCGGTCCGGACGCCATCGCCGAGGCCCTGGTCCGGATCCGCCGGTTCCAGGACTCCCTGGCCGGTTGAGCCGGTCGCGGGGACGTGACCGCCGATCACTGGGATACGGCGGCCGGCCACCGGGATGCGACAGAGAGGACACCGCGATGACGGGGACTGCGAAGAAGGAGCCCGGCTGGACCCGGGGGCACACGGGTGAGACGGCGAAGGATGTGAAGACGACGGTCACGGACGTGGTGCCCGCGGACTTCGTCGAGGGGCTCGAATGGCCACGGCGGCAGGAGCACGGGCGGTTCCTGCTCGAGGTGTTCGGGCGCGTGACGGGTGTCGAACCGGCGATGTGGGGGCCCACGATGGTGGGCTACGGCGAGGCGCACTACGTGTCGCCCAGTGGTCGCGAGGGCGACTGGTTCGTCGTGGGCTTCAGCCCGCGGAAGGCGAACCTGGCGCTGTACGGGCTGCAGTCCGCGCCGGATTCCGAGGAGCTGCTGGAGAAGTTGGGCAAGCACAAGCTGGGCGCGGGCTGCGTGTGGATCAACAAGCCCGAGGACGTCGATCAGGATGTGCTGGAGCAGCTGATCCGCGGCGGCTGGGAGTCGGTGGACTGACGGCGTCTCACCGCGGGAAGCGGGGCCTACCGCATTCAACGAACATTCGTTAGTTTGAGTCGCAGGCGGATCACGACGGCGTGGTCACGCAAGGTGGGCGCGCGATGAACGCGCGTCCGCCGGTGCACGCCTGTGAACCCACGACGACAAGGATGTCCGACCATGACGAGAAAGCTGGCGCCTCTGGCGATCGCGGCGAGTGCGGCCCTGGCCCTGAGCGGATGCGCCGGCGGTGCCGGTGGC
>DWZY01000175.1 GCA_019117325.1 Candidatus Brevibacterium intestinigallinarum | reverse complement strand
CCGGCGTCGTCGTGCTGCCGTGCGGGGCGGGCAAGACGATCGTGGGTGCGGCGGCGATGGCGCGGGTGTCGACGACGACGCTCATCCTCGTGACGAACTCCGTGTCCGCGAAGCAGTGGAAGGCGGAGCTGCTGCGGCGCACGACGCTGACGGAGGATGAGATCGGCGAGTACTCCGGCTCCGTCAAGGAGATCCGGCCGGTCACGATCGCGACGTACCAGGTGCTCACGACCCGCCGGATGGGCTCGTACCTGCACCTCGAGCTGCTGGACGCGCGCGACTGGGGCCTCGTCGTCTACGACGAGGTGCACCTGCTGCCCGCGCCGGTCTTCCGACTGACCGCCAGCCTGCAGGCGCGCCGGCGGCTGGGGCTCACCGCCACCCTGGTCCGCGAGGACGGTCGCGAGGACGAGGTCTTCTCGCTCATCGGCCCCAAGCAGTTCGAGGTGCCGTGGAAGGAGATCGAGCGCGACGGGTTCATCGCGTCCGCCACCTGCCACGAGGTGCGCGTGCCGCTGGCCGGCGACATGCGCCGCGCCTACGGCAGTGCGGAGGGCGAGGACCGCTACCGGCTCGCGGCGACCGCGGACACGAAGGTGCCCGTCGTCCGTCAGCTCGTCGCGGAGCATCCGGAGTCGCAGATCCTGGTGATCGGGCAGTACATCGATCAGCTCGAGGAGCTGGGCGAGGCGCTGGGCGCGCCGGTGCTGACGGGCAAGACGCCGGAGCGGGAGCGCGAGCAGCTGTACGCGGACTTCCGCGCGGGCGACGTGCGCGTCCTCGTCGTGTCGAAGGTCGCGAACTTCTCCGTCGACCTGCCCGAGGCCTCGGTCGCCATCCAGGTGTCCGGCGCCTTCGGCTCCCGGCAGGAGGAGGCGCAGCGCCTGGGGCGGATCCTGCGTCCCAAGGCGCATGCGGAGGCGGCGACCTTCTACACGGTCGTGACGGCGGACACCGTCGACGAGCGCTTCGCCGGACACCGCCGGCGGTTCCTCACCGAGCAGGGCTACGCGTACACGATCGAGACCCGGTGAGGCGGGTGCGGAGCTCTTTCTTGACCCTCCCCTGAGGGGAGAGCCCACGCTGGTCACATGATGAACATAGGAGAGTTCGCCGCCCTCACCGGGCTGGGCGTCAAGGCACTGCGGCACTACGACGAGCGCGGGGTGCTCACTCCCGCCGCGGTCGATCCCGTCAGCGGGTATCGGAAGTACGGCGAGGAGCAGGTCCGCACGGGTGTCGTCCTCAAGACGCTGCGGGATGCGGGGGTGCCCGTCGCCGAGGCCGCGGTTGCGGCTGCGAGTGCAGGTGCGAGTGCAGCCTCCGGGGCGGCATCGGAGACTCCGAACATCTCCTCATCTGCGGGCGAGCGCTCCGCTGTCGAGGTCCTCGCGACCCATCGCGAGGCCGTGCTGGCCGCGCGGCTGGAAGAGGATCGCGCGCATGAGCGCGCACTCGCGATCGCAGAGGCCCTCTCCCGTCCGGTGGAGATCGTCGAACGCGACAGGCCCGCGCAGCCCTATGTCGCCGTCATCCTCCAGGTCCCGGTCGACCCCGCGACCGCGGAGGCCCAGTCGGTCGACGACGCGGATGATGCTGTCGAGCGGATCGTCCTCGAGCTCATGAACGCGCTGGCCGCTGACGGGATCGCGCCCACGGGTCCGCTCTGGATCACGATGCGGGTGGCGGGCCGCGAGGCAGTCGACCTCGTCTGCTGCCTGCCGGTGCCTGACGTTCTGCCGCAGTCGTGGGGCGGCGACGACGTCGAGGTCGGAGTGCTGCCGCCGCGAGTGGAGCTGTGCGCCGTGTGGTCGGGCGATGGCGCCGACCTGCCGGAGGGCGTCACGCATCCGGCGGTCGTCGCACTGCTGGATGCTTACGCCAGCAGGCCGGAGATCGACGGGATGAGCGATGCGCGGGAGATCCGCCAGACGGCGAGCGGCGCCTCGGCGGAGGACTGGACGGTCGAGCTCGCCGTGACCCTGCGCTGAGTTGTGGGCGACTTCCACACGCCTCGAAGCTGCCTGCTCGCCACCTACGCGCCTGCGCTATAGCGCTGGCGTGCAGCTTCACCACTGGTGCCGATGGCGTCTCCGACTTCACGCCAGGAAAGCCGCTTGTCGCGGGCGGCCTTCACCGCTTCTGCGAGTTCGCTTTCAGCAGCATCGCGTCGCCAGGCGGCGAGCTTGACAGCCATAATGGGCGGAATAGCGGAATCCTGGTCGCCGGGCTTCGGGTCGTAGTTCTCGAAGGCGTCGGCGAACTCGTCAGCGCGGGCCTTGATCTCTTCAAGAGAACGTCGTGTCATGGTGGTTCACCTCAGATACTTGGATCGAGCCGGGCGCATGGCGTGGGTGATGGCGATGACGCCATGCCACTCGATGACACCGACCTCCACGAGGATGCCAGTCTCGTCGGGGCCGACTCCAAGTCACAAGTTTACTTGTCACAAGGGAGCTTGCCAGGTCCGCAATTGCCCCCTCTCCCGTCACTCTGCGCTGAGGCTCATGCAAAGTTGCGTTCAGCAAGGTCGGGCGACAGCGCCGACCTGACTGTGGACGTGCAGGAAGCGGCGGCGAGCACCCACTACGGCGGGACCATGCGGGCGAAGCGACGACCCTGAACGGACACGGCAGGCCCATGGTCGACGGTCAGAACACGAACGCGATGACCAGGACCGCCAGGGACAGCACAAGCATCCCCAGGCAGTTGAGCCAGAACTCCTGCCCCAGGAAGCGCGCACGAATGTGGGCCACAACTGCACTCACGAAGTAGGCGATCACGCCGATCGTGGCCGCCAGTGCGAAACCAGGGATCCAGATCCCTGCGATGAGGCCTGCCGCGGCGAGCACCTTGACGACGATGAGAGCCCACCACCAGTCACGAGGGAATCCCACACCATCCAGACAGTCGCGGATGAACGCCGGCGGACGCAGTGACATCACCGCGTCGGCCAGCAGGACGAAAGCGAGGATGGCTGGCACCCACCACGGATCGGGGAAGAGGTGCATGGGTCACTCCTTGCAGGTGCAGATGGCAGCGAACGTGGTGCGGAGCTGTCGAGTGAGAGCCGTGGGATCGTCCGAGCCCAGCGCGGCCCACGTGACGAGCGTCCCGACGTAGGCGGCATAGAGAGCCTGAGCCGTGCCCGTCGCAGCGGCAATCGAGGTGCACTCCCGCATGGTGATCGCAGCCGCGAGCTCCTCGATGAGCTGATCGGCAAGCCGCGTGAACAGCGATGACGAATGCCGGCCGGACATGAGGATCGACGCGTACGTCCGCGCCAGCTCGTGCCGCCCCGTGAACAGCAGGACGAACGGTCGGACCAGATCCTCCACGCGATCGACGCAGGTGTCAGCCACCGGACCGGTCGTTTCAGGAGTACTCCGGGCACGGCGGTCGTGTTCGGCAGCGATCATCGCGTCGAAGACGCTCACCAGCAGTGCGTTCTTGTCGCCGACTGCCATGACGGTCCCGGCACTGACGCCAGCCCCCTCTGCGATGTCCCGCACTGTCGTACCGGCGAAGCCGCGCTCCTGGAACAACTGATCCGCAACCTCCAGCACGCGCGACCGAGTCGCCTGCTTCAGTTGCTCGCGCGATGAGGCCATATCACGCAGCTCCTTCAGTGAACGTGTTCAACGAACACGTTCAGCGTATCACTCGCCGCCGTCCACGACAGCCCTCCAGTGCCGTTCTGCGATCCTTGACCCTGACACTGTGTGATGCGGTCTGATGGGAGTCGACATGTTGAGCATCGGAGAGATCGCGCACAGCACCGGCGTCTCGCGGCGCATGCTGCGTCACTGGGAGAGCGAGGGGCTGCTGGTCCCGGCTGTTGTCGACCCTTTGACCGGCCACCGCCGCTACGGCGAAAGCCAGCCGGGACGAGTGAGAGCCATTGCGGAGCTGCGAGCCCTGGGCTTCGGCCTGGCGGAGATCCGCGAGCTGCTCGATCCGCAGATCGGACAGCCTCAGCTCGAGACACTGCTGACGCACCAGGCAGACGTCCTGCGCCAGCAGATCTCCGAGGCTTCGACACGTCTGGCCCATGTCCAGCACCGGCTGGACGTCATCCGGAGCAAGTCCCAGGAGATCATCATGCACCTGTCCCTCACCGCCCTGCCCCGTCTCGAACTCCGAGGCCTCAGTACCGATGTCCTCGACGAGACGGAGATCAGCGACGCCGTCGGCGAACTGCGCCAGCGCATGCAGCCGGACGAGTCCAGCGCTGGAGCGCTGGTCCTGCTGTACGACGGCTCGCGCGACGACCGAATCACGGTGTCCGCAGGGTCGGCAGTCGCCGCCTCGGCACCCGAGGCGACCGGCATCATCACCGCTCCCGCGGA
>DWZY01000174.1 GCA_019117325.1 Candidatus Brevibacterium intestinigallinarum | reverse complement strand
GCGGCACGAGTATCCGTCCGCCACGTAGATCGAGTCCGCCGGAGCATCTCGCAGTGCTGGCAGCAGCGAGTTCTCTGCGACAGCGACGGACACCTCGTAGTGACCGGCCTCCATCCCGAAGTTCCCGGCCAGCCCGCAGCAGCCGGCCAGCTCCTTGATCGTCGCACCGGTGCGCTCCAGCAGCGCCCGGTCTGCGGCGTACCCCATGACCGAGTACTGGTGGCAGTGCGGCTGGACCACGATGGTGCGGCCGCTCAGGTCCGGGACCTCGACCTCGGCGTCAGCCAGGGCCTCGGACAGGGTCCGGGTGCGGGCGGCGATCGCCTTCGCCCGCGCGTCCTCCGGGAACAGGTCGACCAGGTCGCTGCGCAGCACGGCGGTGCAGCTGGGCTCGACACCTACGATCGGGATGCCCTTCTGCGCGTACGGCGTGAGCACCTCCATCGTGTTCTCCAGCCGGGAGCGCGCGGCATCCAGCTGGCCGGTGGAGATGAGCGTGAGGCCGCAGCAGGCCTGCGATTCCGGCAGCAGCACCTCGAAGCCGGCCTTCTGCAGGACCTCGACGGTCGCGCGCGCACCGGCGTCGGAGAGGTACTCGGAGAACGAGTCCGCCCACAGCAGCACCTGCCGCTTCCGCTCGCTGCCGGCGGCGGGTGCGGACACGTAGTCCTCGCGCCCGGGCTGCGGCACGTTCCGCTTCGCCCAGCGGGAGAACCGCTGCGTGTTGAACTCGACCATCCCGCGGCGGGTGTCCATGCCGCCACCGGCCAGGACCATCTTCGCCAGCGGCTTGAACGACAGCGCCGCATTCGCCACCGAGGACACGCCCGGCACCGTCGTCAGCAGCTTCCCCCACAGCGGCAGCCAGCCCAGCGCGTAGTGCGACAGCGGCCGCACCTTCCCCTTGTACGTGCGGTGGAGGACCTCGGACTTGTACTGGGCCATATCGACGCCGGCCGGGCAGTCGCTGGAGCACGCCTTGCAGCTGAGGCACATGTCCAGGGAGTCGTGGACCGCCTCGTGGTTCCAGTCGTCGATGAGTCCGCCGTTGGTGACCTCCTGCAGGACGCGGGCGCGGCCTCGGGTCGAGTCCTTCTCATCGCGCGTCGCCAGGTAGGACGGGCACATGAACCCGCCGGATCCGGTCGTGTCCGCGCGGCACTTGCCCACGCCCACGCACCGGTGGACGGCGTTCGTGAAGCTGCCCTTGTCGTGGGAGAACGAGAAGCCGGTGCCCGCCGTGATGTTGACGGCCGCGGGCCGGCGCAGATCCGCATCCAGCGGCAGCGGCTCGACGATGATGCCGGGATTCAACAGGTTCTGCGGGTCGAAGAGCGCCTTGACCTCCTCGAGCGCGCGGATCGCTTCCTCCGAATGCTGCAGCGACAGAAGCTCCGAGCGTGCGCGGCCATCGCCGTGCTCGCCCGAGGCCGATCCCCCGTACCGCGCAACCAGCTTGCCGGCCTCGAGGAGGAAGCTGCGGAAGATCTCAGTCCCGCCCGGCTGGTCGAAGGGGAAGTCGGTGCGCATGTGGACGCACCCGTCGCCGAAGTGGCCGTACGGCAGCCCCACCACCCCGTAGCTGTTCATGAGCTCATCCTGCTCGCGCAGGTAGTCGCCCAGGACCTCGGGCGGGACGGCGGCGTCCTCCCAGCCGGTCCACGCGGGGTCGCCCGTCTCCGTGCGCCCGGCCAGGCCGCCCGCGTCCGCGCGGATGCTCCACAGTGTGGTCGCCTCCTTGCCCGCCGGGATGATCCGGTAGGAGTCGGTGCCCGCCTCCTTCGCGATGAGCTCTGCGTTGGCCACGGCCTCCGCCGCCGAGGCCCCACCCACCTCGATGAGCAGCCAGCCCTGGCCTGCGGGCAGCTCGGGGACCGCGCCCGGCCCCTTCGCGGCACGGACCATGTTCATGAGCCGGGAGTCGATGCCCTCGACCGCCAGCGGCTTGAACGGCAGGACGCGCGGGACGGCGTCCGCGGCCTCGAACATCGTGGGGTATCCCAGGGCCAGCACCGTGGGTGAGGAGGGGACATCCCCCAGGCTCACCACGGCTTCGGTGATGGTGGTGAGCGTGCCCTCCGTGCCCACGAGGAACTTCGCCAGGTTCGGCTTGTTCTCCGGCAGCAGGTGCTCCATCGCATACGCCGAGGCCTGGCGGGAGAAGCGGCCGAACTCCGTGCGGATGACGGCCAGGTGACGGGCGGCGATGTCGGCCAGGCCGGGGACTGCGTCGAGGCCTGCACCGGCGGTGAAGGCGCGGCCGGTGCCGTCGATGACGTCCATTTCGACGGTGTTGTCGACGGTGCGTCCGTAGGAGATCGCGTGGGGTCCGCACGAGTTGTTGCCGATCATGCCGGCGATCGTCGCCCGGTTCTTGGTCGACGGGTCGGGGCCGAAACGCAGGCCGTGCGGGGCGCCGGCCTTCTGCAGCTCACTCATGAGGGCGCCCGGCTGGACGCGAGCGGTCTTCTGGACCGGGTCGACATCCAGGATCTTGTTGAGGTGCCGGGAGAAGTCGAGGACGATGCCGGGGCCCACCGCGTTGCCCGCCTG